>NZ_JACNAC010000079.1:0-21985 GCF_017349775.1 Pseudomonas sp. GW460-12-10-14-TSB1 | reverse complement strand
ATTACCAGTGTTGCGGCGAGTTTTGAACATTCGGAACTGCGTTCCCTCTGGCAGAGCTTTCAAACTGAGCACAACTACAACGTCGCGAATGCCTCCAGTGATGAGTTGCTGCTTAGTATGGGGATTAAGCTGATCTCCCCAACGGACTATTCGACTGGTATTGCCGTCAATTTTTCCAACGCTGTAAACGTCAATCTTTCCTGGGAGCTGATCCGATGAGAATCATTCAAGAGATGCACCAGTTTGAGGACGGTCTGCGTCTTGCGCAGCCATCCGCGGCCCATGACTGGGATGGGGAAAGCTGGGTTCTGGACACGGCGAAAGCAGCTCTGCTGGAACAGCAGGAAGCCGAGCGCCTGTGTGCCAGGGTCGATGTTGCCGCTGACAGCGCACGTGCCGCTTTGGCTGGTGATCCGCTCAAGGCCGCTGAATATGCCCAGGCCGCCAGCGACGCCCAGGCTTTCAAGGAGGCCGGGTACCCAAAAAAAGAGGTGCCCCTCGCTGTCAGCGCCTGGGTGGTGAAAGGTCGTACCGCCAAGGCAGCGGCCGACCAGATTCTCGACAAGGCGGCCGAACTCAACAGCAAGCTGCTCACCCTTCGCACCCTGCGATTGCAGGCAAAAGAGCGCATCCGGGCTCAGGCCGGCAAGGGTAAGCAGGAGGCTGCGAAAGACGTCTGCGAGGCAGCGATTGAGGCCATTCGCAAAGTTGCCAGCGACTGATCTGGATCGCCGTGTTGCGTTTCAAGCAGCCGCCCAAGGCCGCTCAGCGGCCAGCGGTTCGGTGAGTTTCATTGTCGTGGCGCCTGCTCGCCATAGCGATCAGCGCGCGGCGTACTTCGTCGAAATTGCCCACAGTCTAGGTTATCCGAGCGCTTCTGTTATCGGGCTCCATGCGCCTTGCATGGGGCGCTCGATCATTTTGGCCGCTGGAAGGTGCAATTCACTTGATCCCTCAACGCCGATAGCTGTCGCCGGGCCGGCGTTTCGGTCCCAGCGTTTCGTGACAGGCACTGGCAGCGCTCTGCAATACCTGATTCAACCCAGTGCTCCGGCCCATGGGCTGGTGAACATCAATCATGACTAGAGAATAGAGCAATGGATTATCCAAAGAGCGTGCCCGGTGTCGGGCTGCTGAATGGGAAGTTTGTCGACGAAAACCCGGTGGCGGGTACCCCGGGATCATTGATTCCCGCTACCTGGGGCAATGCGGTTACCCAGGAGATCCTGAACGTCATCAAATCGGCCGGTCTGGTCCCCGACGAGGCATCGACCACTCAGTTGCTACAGGCGATCCAGAGTTTCGCTGCCCGGGATTTCAAGGACTCCGTGCGTGTTGCCACCACGGGCTCCGTTGCCTTGAGCGGTCTGCAAGCCATCGATGGCGTGCAGCTCACGGTCGCCGATCGTGTGCTGGTCAAGGACCAGACTAATGCAGCGCAGAACGGGCTTTATATCGTTTCGGCCAATTCCTGGTCACGAGCACCGGATGCGGCGCTGGATTATCAGGTGACCTCTAACTTTATTGTCGGGACGGATGAAGGGCAGGTTAACAAGTCGCGTATCTGGCAAATGACCACCACCGGGCCGATTACCGTCGGTGCCACGCCCCAGGTTTTCGAACTGATGGCGGGTGCCACCGGTGTGGCTGCCGGGGAGTATCGGAAAGTAGTGGTCAATGCACGCGGCCAGGTCACATCGGGATCGAACCCGACCACCCTGGACGGTTATGCGATTACTGACGCTTACAGCAAAACGGCGGCGAACAATGCCTTCGTCAAGCAGGGTGGGGTCGGTACCCAATTAACCAACGCTGTTTATATCGGTTGGGATGGGCAGAACGTTCTTATCCAGGTCGATGCCACCAACTTTGGCAGCCTGTGGTGTTCGAGAAATTTCGACCCTGCCAAAAAGGCCGATGTTTCCGAGGTGTACAGCAAAACAGCGGCTAATACTTTGCTGGATGCGAAGATCAGTTCCGATGCTTGTTCCATTGCCGGTTTTGCCAGCGGCAACTCGGCAGCTCCTTATATGCGCAATAAGAATAATAACGAATATGTGGGGCTGGCCAGGGCTGCGACTACTTTGGGGGGGTATGGCATTACCGACGCATATACCGCGACTCAGGTTAATTCCTTTTTAGGTGAGCGTGTTCTAAGGGATGGGATTACCTATGCCGGCTTTGCAAGTAATGACCCGAACACTCCCTACTTCAGAAGGGCTTCCGATAATGGTGTTTATGCTCTTCAACTTAAGCTCGGCTACACCCCTGTACGCCAGGGTGGAGGGAATGCTCAGGGCTCCAATCAGGTCATGTTGGGCTGGGCTACTGACGGCTCGGGTCTCAGGGCGCAAGTCGATGCTACCGATCTTGGGACTATCTGGACCGACCATATTGGTAACTGGAAGGCGGTAGCTGCGCAGGCCACGGCCGGTACGGGCGCGGTTGGCTCCTATGCGCTCCTGCTGCTTGGCGGCGGTGGCGGCACCGGGCCTAGCTCCCTTGTGGCGGGTGTGAATTGCAGGTACGCAGCTTCGGATGGCAATGACTGGGGCGGCGCACCTGCTGGCACCTGGCGAATTATGGGTGGGGTCAGAAATACAGACGGCGCCAGTTCCGACTCTACAACTCTATGCTTGAGGGTTTCTTGAGATGATGAAAGTACTAAGTGCTCATACACCTTGCTGGAATGACGTGGCGCATACAACGCTTAACCTGTATGTGACATTTGAAGATACCAAGGACTCTCTTGGCGAAATTATATTTACCGCCTCTCCAAATGACCCGGAGTCTCATGGTCGGGACTTGTTTGATCGTGCGGTGGCTTTGGAATTTGGTGATATCGCCGAGCCGGGGGTGGATATGATTAAGAGCAATGTGCTGTTACAACGCGCCGAGCTGACGGCTGTCACCAACTCCGTGATCGAGAAGTTGCAGGCTGACTTGAGTATCCTGCAGGACTCCGTGGAACTTGAAATTGCCACGGATAAGGAAATCGCAGCCTTGGCCACCAAGAAGGTCTCTCTGAGTGCCTGGAAAAAGTACCGGGTGCTGCTGTCGCGAGTGCAAGAGCAAGAGGGGTTTCCAACGGTTGTCGAGTGGCCCGAGGCTCCTGGTGAGTGAGGCCAGCTTGCAGAGGTTTGCGTTGGAGGACTTTCATCCATGCTGATTACTGAACCCGCTTTGCGCCAGATCATGCCCAACGCCCGCTCCCAAGCGGGCGTTTTTGTTTCTGCGCTTAACGTCGCCATGGCGCACCGCTATACCAACACACCCAAACGCATGGCCGCCTTTCTCGCGTAGGACGCTCATGCGTGCCAGCTCTGGTGGAGAGGAGTTGTCTGGGAAGATCAGTCATATTTGAGGCAGAAGGTTAGGTAATGGATTATCCAAATAGTGTTCCAAGTGTTGGCTTGGTAGATGGCCGATTTATCGATGAAAATGCCATTTCTGGTGCTCCAGGGTCATTGATTCCTGCAGCATGGGGCAATGGTGTAACTCAAGAGATATTGGCGGTAGTAAAAAGCGCAGGAATAGCGCCGGATGAGAACGATAACGCTCAGTTACTGAAGGCATTGCAAGTTATTGTTGGTAAAGCAAGTCCGATGCTTTCAGTAGTAAAAAATATTGCAGTTTCCAGATTGCTGGAGTCTGACGAACTGGGTTTGTTACTCGTCAATGGTGCGGCAGACGCAGTGTCGATAACGCTTCCTCCCAGTAACGCAGGTTTAGGTGTGCGTGACGTTATTGTGCGTCGCGTGGATAACAGCGGTAACCGCTTGGTAGTGCAATGTTCGGGGGCTGACAACATCAAGTTCCACACTCATTTGCGTTCTGCTGGTTATCCCTTCCTGGTGCTTATGGGGGCTGGTGACTGGTGGCACTTACGCAGTGATGGTGCTGGAGGTTGGTGGCCGGTAGGTCGGTTCGATGGCACGCCTCTGGGGCGTCCGGTCTTTGAAACGACGACCGCTTTCAGTCCCGGTGGTTATGGCGCCTTGAACGGGGCGATTCTCAGTCGGGCCGAATGGCCCTGGTTGTGGGATCACGCCAAGGTGTCGGGAATGATGTGGACCGAGGCGACGCGAGTCGGAGCAGAAGGTGGCTGGAGCAGCGGTGATGGAGTACTGACGTTTCGGGGGCCCGAAGGGCGGGGTGAGTTCCTGCGGGTTCTGGACGAAGGGCGCGGAATCGACCCGGGTCGCAATCCTGGCGTTGTCCAGCGAGACCAGAATCGGGCGCATATCCATACTCCGACTGCAGTGGCAGTGGGAGAGGGGGCTGCGAATGGAGCGGTCTTCCAGACTTCGGTCTGGTCTCTGAGGTACACGCTGCCCTACCAGTTGGTTGGGACCACGCCTGTAGGTACCGGTTTATCCAACGAAGGAGGCGCAGAGGCGCGTCCCCATAACGTTGCCTATCCTGGCCGGTTGAAACTGATCTGAGACGAAATGATGAACTACCTGATTGATGCATCGGGGGCTCTGATCGGCCCTGTGGAGTTTCCCCTTATTCCTGGCTTGGGCATTCAGTTGCCCAATAACGCGATAATCCTGGAGCAGCAGCTTGATGACCCCGCGCCTGGCCATGTATGGGCGTTTCTCGGAGGTCAGCCTCAACAGGTTGTCGACCTGCGTGGTACGGCCTACAGCGTTGGTACCGGTGAGCCCGTGGAGTGGTCCGAATTGGGTGACCTGCCCGAAGGACTCACGAAAACAGCACCGCCGGGGCAGTACTTCAATTGGCGTGAGGACTCCTGGCAGCTTGATGTAAAAGCGCAGCAGGCGGCAGCGGCGCTCGGCGCCCAAAGTGAGCGAGACAAACGACTGGGTGAGGCGGCGTTACGCATGGCTCCGCTGCAATATGCCCTTGAGCTGGGAGAGGCCTCGTCCGAGGAACAATCTGCCTTACTGGAGTGGAAGCGTTATTGCGTCGCCTTGAACCGTATCGAGCAGCAGCCGGGCTATCCCTTTGAAGTTGAGTGGCCAGTGCTCAACCTGGAGGCCCCCCGTGGCCCTCTGAAAACACTGCGTTCCTTCTTCCGTAGTAAATGAACCCAAGTCAGGGAGAGACTAATGTCTGTGACCGAGGGACAACTCCTCAAGATCATGCCCAACGCCCGCTCCCAAGCGGGCGTTTTTGTTTCTGCGCTTAACACCGCCATGGCGAACCGCTATATCAACACGCCCAAACGCATGGCTGCCTTCCTCGCACAGATCGGTCATGAGTCGGGGCAGTTGCGTTATGTGCGGGAGCTGGGCAATGACCAGTACCTGAGCAAATACGACACCGGCAGCCTGGCGGCTCGTCTGGGCAATACCCCGGAGGCCGATGGCGACGGCCAGAAATACCGTGGCCGTGGCCTGATCCAGGTCACCGGTCGCAACAACTACCGGCAATGCAGCCTCGGCCTGTTCGGCGACGAGCGTTTGCTGGCATTGCCGGAATTGCTGGAACAGCCGCAGTGGGCCGCCGAGTCGGCCGCCTGGTTCTGGCAGCAGAACGGCCTTAACGAGCTGGCCGACCGCGACCAGTTCAACAGCATCACCCGGCGGATCAACGGTGGCTTGAACGGGCTGGAGGATCGTCTGCAGCTCTGGGCGCGGGCGCGGGAGGTGTTATGCCAGCCTTCGGCCTGATGCCTCTGTCTTACCGGGCAATGGCTGTCGTCGGGCTGCTGGCCGTGGTGGCCGGCGTTGCCGGGACGCTGGCCTGGCAGGTCCAGGATTGGCGCTTTGGTCGGCAACTGGCGGAGCAGGCCAGGCTGCACGGTGAAGCGCTGAATCAGCTGAACCTGGCGGCCGCTGCCCGGCAGCGGGGCGAGCAGGACAAACGCCTGGCCCTGGAGCAACAGCTGCAAGCCAGCGATCAAACCCATTACCGAGCTCTGAGCGATGCCCAACGTGATCAAGGTCGCCTGCGCGACCGTCTTGCCACTGCTGATCTGCGCCTGTCAGTCCTCCTCGACGCCCATGACAGCGCCGCCGGCTGCACAGTGCCTGCCACCCCCGCCACCGGCGGCCTGGTTCATGGAGCCCCGCGAGCCCGACTTGACCCGGCGCATGCTCAACGAATTGTCGGCATCACCGATGCCGGCGACCGGGGACTGATTGCCCTGCAGGCGTGTCAGGCCTATGTCAGGGCGCTGGGCCGCTAAACATTTTGATCCGCTGCGTGCCTTGCAAGCGCGTATCGCTCGTGTACGGTAAGACCTCCGCCAACCCGATCAGGAGAGGACCGTGAACGAAATCACCCAGCTTGCCGCTGAACTTGGCAGACGCTTGCAGGTTCTGAATACCCACGTCACCACCGCCGAGTCCTGCACCGGTGGCGGGATTGCCGAGGCCATCACCCGCATTCCCGGGAGTTCGGCCTGGTTCGAGGCGGGTTATGTGACCTACTCCAATCGGCAGAAGACCCAGCAACTGGGGGTGCCGGAAGTGCTTTTCGCTTCCGTCGGCGCGGTCAGCCGCGAAGTGGTCGAGGCGATGGTGCGGGGCGCGCAGGGCAAAAGCAGGGCGCGCTATGCCGTGGCGGTCAGCGGTGTGGCCGGCCCGGATGGCGGCTCGCCGCAGAAGCCGGTGGGCACCGTATGGCTGGCCTGGGGCGTCGGAGAGGCGGTAACGACCGAGTGCCGACACTTTGCCGGGAATCGGGACGAAGTCCGCCGACAAACGGTGAAGGCCGCGCTAGAGGGCTTGCTGCAACATGCCGCGGCAGAAATCTCAAAACAGGGGTAGGCGATCCACGAACGCTGTGGAATAATACTGGCTACTTATACAGGTGTTGGCCGTCAGGCCTTATTGATTACGTGAGGACTTTAATGGACGACAACAAGAAGAAAGCCTTGGCTGCGGCCCTGGGTCAGATCGAACGTCAATTCGGCAAGGGTGCCGTAATGCGTATGGGCGATCACGATCGCCAGGCGATCCCGGCCATTTCCACTGGCTCTCTGGGTCTGGACATCGCACTCGGCATCGGCGGCCTGCCAAAAGGCCGTATTGTTGAAATCTACGGTCCGGAATCGTCCGGTAAAACCACCCTGACCCTGTCGGTGATTGCCCAGGCACAGAAGATGGGCGCCACCTGCGCCTTCGTCGACGCCGAGCACGCACTGGACCCGGAGTACGCCGGCAAACTGGGGGTCAACGTTGACGACCTGCTGGTTTCCCAGCCGGACACCGGCGAACAGGCGCTGGAAATCACCGACATGCTGGTGCGCTCCAATGCCATCGACGTGATCGTGATCGACTCCGTGGCGGCGCTGGTACCCAAGGCCGAGATCGAAGGCGAGATGGGCGACATGCACGTGGGCCTGCAGGCTCGCCTGATGTCCCAGGCGCTGCGCAAGATCACCGGTAACATCAAGAACGCCAACTGCCTGGTGATCTTCATCAACCAGATCCGTATGAAAATCGGCGTGATGTTCGGCAGCCCGGAAACCACCACCGGTGGTAACGCGCTGAAGTTCTACGCTTCGGTTCGTCTGGATATCCGTCGTACTGGCGCGGTGAAGGAAGGTGACGAAGTCGTCGGTAGCGAAACCCGGGTCAAGATCGTCAAGAACAAGGTGGCTCCACCCTTCCGTCAAGCTGAGTTCCAGATCCTGTACGGCAAGGGTATCTACCTGAACGGCGAGATCATCGATCTGGGCGTGCTGCACGGTTTCCTAGAGAAGTCCGGTGCCTGGTACAGCTACCAGGGCAACAAGATCGGTCAGGGCAAGGCCAACTCGGCCAAGTTCCTGCAGGACAATCCGGAAATCGGTAATGCCCTCGAGAAGCAGATTCGCGACAAGCTGCTGGCTCCGAGCGGAGATACCAAGGCTCTGCCCGTCAACGAGACCATCGATGACATGGCCGACGCGGATATCTGATCGATCCGATGACCGCCGTACTCGATACCCTCGTCGCGGTGCGGCGAACCGCAATGGACCTGCTCGCGCGACGCGAGCACGGTCGAGTCGAGCTGACGCGTAAACTGCGTCAGCGCGGCGCCTCTCCCGAGATGATCGAAACAGCCCTTGACCGTTTGACGGAAGAGGGGCTGTTATCCGAATCCCGCTACCTCGAAAGTTTCGTTTCCTATCGTGCCCGTTCCGGCTACGGCCCCATGCGTATTCGCGAAGAACTCAGCCAGCGCGGTTTGCAGCGTGCCGATATCGAACTCGCCTTGCGTGAGAGCGGTATCGACTGGCAAGCGCAACTGGAAGAGGTCTGGCGGCGCAAGTTCGCCGGGCATTTCCCCATAGATGCCAAGGAGCGTGCCAAACAAGGCCGCTTTCTGGGCTATCGGGGATATTCGATGGACATGATCGGCCGCTTGTTGAGCGGCCGAAGGGTGGACGACTGACCTGTAGGGCCCGCGAGTCGAATGCGCGGGCCGCTGATTCTCCGCTCAAGTGACCTTGATCGGCTCTCTGCTGCGTTGTGGCGTCCTGGCCTGATTCACCGCCCAGTTTTCCGGCAGGTTGATGAAGTCGATCAGTTCGCGCAGGCGACCATTGTCGCGGGCGTTGAAGGTGAACGACAGGCGTGCCAGATGGCTGAACTCCGGTTCGTTGTGTTCCTCGACATTGTAAGCATGTTGATGGAAGCGATCGCTCAGGCACAGGTCGGCGAAAGCCGTCTGCATCTGCTCGAGCGCCGGTTCGCTGAGCTTGTGATTCATGCGAATGACAAACTGATGCTTCAGCCAGCGACTGGAGTGGAAGTTGCTGTAGAACTGGTTGATTTCCTCCACCGCCTCCTCGGTGTTGTGCGCCAGGCGCATCAGCTTCATGTCGGTTGGCAGGATGTAACGGTTGTTCTCGAGCTGGTTGTGGATAAAGTCCAGCGCCCCTTGCCAGAAGGTCCCTCCCGGGACATCCAGCAGCACTACCGGTACCAGCGGGCTCTTGCCGGTCTGGATCAGGGTCAGTACTTCCAGCGCCTCATCAAGCGTGCCAAAGCCACCCGGGCATAACACCAGGGCATCGGCTTCCTTGACGAAAAACAGCTTGCGGGTAAAGAAGAAGTGGAAGGACAGCAGGTTCTCTGTGCCGTCCACCGTCGGGTTCGCATGCTGCTCGAAGGGCAGGGTGATATTGAACCCCAGGCTGTGATCGCGACCGGCACCTTCGTGGGCCGCGGCCATGATGCCGCCACCGGCGCCAGTGATGACCATCAGGTCGGAGCGGGCCAGGGCCGCGCCCAGCTCTCGCGCCAGGCCATACAGCGGATGTTCGATCGGCGTGCGCGCGGAGCCGAATACCGTCACCTTGCGTCGCCCCTTGAACTGTTCCAGTACGCGGAAAGCATGTTCCAGTTCGCGTAGGGCCTGCAGGGTGATTTTTGCGTTCCAGCGGTTGAGGTCGTCCTGGGCCATGCGCAGGACGGTGAGAATCATGTCGCGATAAAGAGGGATGTTGGGGCTGTTGGGGGCGATCAGGTTGAGTTGTTCTTCGACCTTGCTGAGGTCGATACCGTTGCTCTGAAAATGACGACTGAGGAGGTCATTCGGTTCGTAAGGCATTCAACTTCTCCTTCTGCACAGAACCTTTGACACGAACGAAGCATTCGTTGGTATCACGACACTGCATGTGTCGCTGTCAACCCGACATCGGCGGCTGATTCGCCAGGGTGGGAAAACCCTGTCGTGGCCAGCAGGCCATCCATACAGGTTCTGCTATTCCTTGATTTAGAAAGCATCTGCACTGCAAGACGCGCTTGGGCGGCCTCCGGATCCACCCAGGACAATTCAGCATGAACACTTTGAAATCTAGACCTTCATGATGATTCGCGCTGACTTGATCATGGCCCTTGAAAGTCGGGGCTGGCAATCACTTATTGACGGTGGCGCGCAGTGTTTTCACCGCCTGTCTGAACGCATGCCGATCGCTGGAGGCTCTGATTTACTAGGTTACAGCGCCAGCAAGACAGCTTGGCGTCAAAGGGCAGGATGCACAGGTCGGGGTTGTCGCGCAGGTAATGGCGAGTGGGGGCACGGAGGCTGGTCATGCACAAAGTCGTGCTGGATATAGATGCGCAGCTGTATCAACTGCTGAAGTCAGCGGCAGACGCCAATCATCTGACTCTTGAAGAAGAGTGCCGACGCCGGCTTGAAGGTGGGGAGCGCCGTTCGAGCTATTTACAGGCCCTGTTGGCGGAGCTGCGGGCCGATGATCAACAGCGGCACGCAGCAGGGAACTGAATTACTTTTTCTTCTTCGTCGGGGCCGGGCAGTCCGACTCCTGGAAGCGTGCCGAGGCGACCGGGCGGTTGGTCCGGTTCTCGGTGAATTCGTAGCGCATGATTGCGCCCTTGGCCATCAGTTTGCGGTAGTTCGGGTCACGACAAACGCTGGCACCCAGTTGCAGGTACACCGCCTTGGGGTTGGCGCGCATTTTTTCAGCGTGTTCGGCCTGGACGCTGAGGTGGTTGATCAGCTCCTTGCCTTCGACGGTATAACCTTGGTCGAGGATGTTCTCGTTGACTTCCCGGGGCGTGCCGACGTTACTTTCCTCGGCGGTTTTCTGCAGGGTCTTGTTCAGTTCGAAGTCTTGCAGCGATGCAGCCTGAGCACTGAACGGCAAGGCCAGCAGAAGGGCGGCGGTGGGAACGATAAAGCGCAACATGAAACTCTCCTGGTTCAGTGACTGATGCTTCGACCAGTCACGCGACTGTGCGTTCAGTGGCGGCGAATTATAGGGGAGCGAGGGTAGGCGGTACAGGTTTGAGCAGAGAGCTCTGATAAACTTGTGCGAATTTTCAGCTTTCCGAGTTCCTTTCGTGTCGATTCCTTCTTTCTGCCAGGGCGGCTTCTAATGAGTCACGCCGTTTCCCGCCTGCGTGCCCAACGTCTCGCGCGTGCTGTCAGACCTTTTACTGCACGGGGTTCCCGGGCGGAACGCTGTGCGGGTTGTCGGGTGATTCCCAGCCACTGCATGTGCGCCTGGCGTCCCAAGGTTTCCGCGCAATCGGCGATGTGCCTGATCATGCATGACGTCGAACCCATGAAGCCGAGCAATACCGGCTGGCTGATCGCCGATGTCATAGAGGACACCATGGCGTTCCCCTGGTCGCGAACAGAGGTCGACCCACAATTGCTGGCCTTGCTGGCCGATCCTCAGTGGCAGCCTTATGTGGTGTTCCCCGGAGAGTTCGTCGCGCCACAGCGGGTGGTGAACGAAGTCCGCCTGGAAGAGGGCAAGCGCCCGCTATTTATCCTGCTGGATGCGACCTGGAGCGAAGCGCGCAAGATGTTTCGCAAAAGCCCTTATCTTGAACACTTGCCGGTATTGAGCCTGGAGCCCGAACAGTTGTCGCGCTACAAGCTGCGGCGCTCCAAGCGCGATGATCATTTCTGTACCGCGGAGGTTGCGGCGCTGTGCCTGGAACTGGCTGCGGACCGGCAGGCCGGTGAAGTGCTGGATGCTTATCTGGATGTGTTCAGCACCCATTATCTGTCGGCCAAGTTCCAGCTTGAGATCGACCCTGACGACGAAACGCACACACGCCTCAAGCCTTTTCTGTAAGACCTGAGGCAAGGGCTGGAATTTTTTCGGCCAGAGTTGCGCCACCAGCATCCCGCTCAGCATCGAGGCACAGCCGCGCAGGGCGTGGCTTTGCATGATGGCACCCTTGTTAGTTAGCAAGCTAAGATGGCGCACAGCCCGAAGCTTGACCACCCCGGCTTCGCTGGGCATGCTTGGCGCCGATTAGGGCGCGACCTATCCTTGAAACGCCGTATTTTCGGGCTCTTGGCGTTGATCGTGCTCTTTGGGTGCAGCATTCTGGCTGACACCTGTGTTGCCTTGGCGAGGACCGAATGCATCGGTTCTCCCATAAAAAACAGGATCATTTGAAAAATGGCCACATACGAAATCCTGATTGCCGATGACCACCCCCTCTTTCGTAGCGCACTGCATCAAGCGGTGACCCTGGGCCTCGGCCCGGATGTCCGTCTGGTGGAAGTAGCGAGCATTGCCGAACTGGAAGCCCGTCTGACCGAAAAGGCCGATTGGGACCTGGTGCTGCTGGACCTGAACATGCCTGGCGCTTACGGTTTTTCCGGCCTGGTGCTGTTGCGCGGCCAGTACCCGCAGATTCCGGTGGTGATGGTGTCGGCACAGGAAGAAGCATCCGTGATGGTGCGTTCACGTGAATTTGGTGCCAGCGGTTTTATTCCCAAGTCCAGTTCTCTCGAAGTCATTCAACAGGCCGTGCGCAGCGTGCTCGACGGCGACGTCTGGTGGCCGCCGCAGGCCTTCGAACAGGTCAGCGTCTCCGCCGAGGCCAAGGCGGCCAGCGAAGGCCTGGCGAGCCTGACGCCACAACAGTTCCGCGTGCTGACCATGGTCTGCGAGGGCTTGCTGAACAAGCAGATCGCTTATGAACTGAGCGTTTCGGAAGCGACCATCAAGGCCCACGTGACGGCGATCTTCCGTAAGCTGGGGGTACGTACCCGCACTCAGGCGGCGCTGCTCCTGCAACAACTTGAGTCAATTTCCAGCCAGTAACTGGCTCTTTCTTCACGCTTTTTTGACTTTGGTTGAACTAGCTTTTCCATTCCTTATTGTTCTAGTTGCCTAATTTATGTCGCCTTTCAAAGGTCAAACCGGTCTTAAACGCATCCTCAATGCCTCGGGATACTCCCTCGATGGCCTGCGGGCTGCCTTCACTGGCGAAGCAGCGTTCCGTCAGTTGGTGCTGCTCAACGCGATTCTGATCCCCGTGTCTTTCCTGCTGAATGTCAGTCGGGTCGAGCGGGCGTTGCTGATCGCGGTCTGCCTGTTGGCATTGATTGTCGAATTGCTCAATTCGGCGGTCGAGGCGGCGATCGACCGCATCTCCCTGGATCGCCATCCACTGTCGAAAAATGCCAAGGACATGGGCAGCGCCGCGCAATTTGTGGCCTTGAGCATGATTACCGTGGTCTGGGCGGTGATCCTGATCTAAGGAATGCTCGGCAGCACGATCTCGTCGCTGCGCTGCACCCCGGCGGTAAAGGCGCGGCAGAGTTCGAGGAACTCGCGCATCGCTGACGTCTGGTACTTCTGTTTGTGCCAGATGAAGTAGAACTGCCGGGCCAGGTCCAGGTCCGGCGTCTCTACCGGTACCAGGCTGCCGCGACGGAAGGCGTCGCGCAGCGCCAGTCTGGAAATGCAGCCAATCCCCAACCCCGACTCCACCGCGCGCTTGATCGCTTCGGTGTGTTCCAGCTCGAGCCGGATATTCAGCGCGCTGCGGTGATGACGCATGGCCTGGTCGAAGGTCAGGCGCGTGCCCGAGCCCTGTTCCCGCAGAATCCAGGCCTCGTGGGTCAGTTCCTCCATGCTCGCATGGCCGCGTTTGGCTAAGGGATGCTGCGGGGCGCAGAACACCACCAGTTCATCTTCGACCCAGGTTTGCACTTCGATGTCCGGGTGGCTGCAGTCGCCTTCGATTAGACCCAGGTCAATTTCGTAGTGGGCGACCTGTTGCACGATATGCGCAGTGTTCTGCACATGGAGTTTGACCTGGCTCTCCGGGTGGACCTGCATGAAGCTGCCGATCAACAGGGTCGCCAGGTAGTTGCCGATGGTCAGGGTCGCGCCCACCGACAATGAGCCGAAACCGGATTTGCCGTTGAGCAGGTCTTCGATTTCCTTGGCCTGGTCCAGCAGCGCCACCGCCTGGGGCAGCAGCTGCTTGCCCAGAGCGTTGAGGCTCAGGCGCTTGCCGGCGCGATCGAACAACTGGCAACTGGATTGCCGTTCGAGCTCGGTGATCGACGTGCTCGCCGCGGATTGGGACAGGGCCAGCAGGCCGGCAGCACGAGAAACGCTCTCTTGCTGGGCGACGGCGACGAATACTTGCAGTTGACGGAGAGTAAATCGCATATCGATATAACCGATAACCCTTATCTTAATAATCCAGTTAACAGATATTGTCGCCGCCATTAGAATGCTGTGCAATTGCGCTCGGCTCGCTTGTCGCAGAGCAGGCGCCGACAACTTTCCAGGAGTCCCCCGTACATGAGCAACATGAACCACGAGCGTGTCCTCAGTGTTCATCACTGGAACGACACTCTGTTCAGCTTCAAGTGCACCCGCGATCCGGGCCTGCGCTTCGAGAACGGTCAGTTCGTGATGATCGGCCTGCAACAGCCCAACGGCCGCCCGCTTATGCGCGCTTACTCGATCGCCAGCCCGAACTGGGAAGAGCATCTCGAGTTCTTCAGCATCAAGGTTCCCGATGGTCCGCTGACTTCCCAGCTGCAGCATTTGAAGGAAGGCGACGAGATCATCATCAGCAAAAAGCCTACCGGTACCCTGGTACTGGATGACTTGAAGCCTGGCAAACATCTGTACCTGCTCAGCACCGGCACCGGCCTGGCGCCGTTCATGAGCGTCATCCAGGATCCGGAAACCTACGAGCGTTTTGAAAAGGTGATCCTGTGCCACGGCGTGCGTTACGTCAACGAAGTCGCCTACCGCGAGTTCATCACCGAGCACCTGCCACAGAACGAGTTCTTCGGCGAAGCGCTGCGTGAAAAACTGATCTACTACCCGACCGTGACCCGCGAGCCGTTCGAGAACGAAGGCCGCCTGACCGACCTGATGCGCAGCGGCAAGCTGTTCAGCGACATCGGCCTGCCGCCGATCAACCCGCAGGACGACCGCGCCATGCTGTGCGGCAGCCCGAGCATGCTCGACGAGACCAGCGAAGTGCTCAACAGCTTCGGCCTGACCGTTTCGCCACGTATGCGCGAGCCGGGTGACTACCTGATCGAGCGCGCCTTCGTCGAGAAGTAAGCGACTCGCAGTACAGAAAAAGCCCGCGTTGCCTGAGAAGGCTGCGCGGGCTTTTTCGTTTCCGGCTGCCGGTCAGCGCGCGGGGACCACTTCCAGGACCTGGATCAGGCCCGGTTGCGGGTAATGCCAGCGCACGTCCAGGTCCCAGAATTGCGCGCCGTATTCACGCTCCGGGGTGGGCGTCTGGTAGGCCGGGCGCGGGTCCTGGGCCAGGCACTGTTCGATCAGCTCCACCAGCGGCTCCTGCAGGCGTTGAGCGTGCGCATGGGCCTGTTGCAGGGCGTTGTCGCTCCACCGCACCGGGATCAGCTCCGGCGCCGCGCTGGCGATTCTGTTGCTCGCGCTGTCGATGATGTCGGCATAGGGCACGTAGGGCTTGATATCGAGAATCGGCGTGCCGTCCAGCAGATCGATGCCGGAGATCCACAGGCGATTGGCTTCGACCTTGTCCAGCTTGACCACCGACTGGCCGATGCCGTTGGGGCGGTGAGTGGCGCGGGTAGCGAATACGCCCATGGACTTGTTGCCGCCCAGGCGCGGCGGGCGGACCTTGAGCCGCGGTTTGTCTTCCAGCGCCTGGTGAAACAGGAACAACAGCCAGACGTGGCTGACCTGTTCCAGGCCCTGCACCGCGTCGCCCTGATCGAAAGGCGCCACCAGCTCCAGCACGCCTCGGGCCGCCGGGGCCAGTTGCGGCTGGCGCGGGATGGCGAACTTTTCCTTGAAGCAGGAGCGTACGAAGCCGATGGGGGAAACGCTGTAGGTCATGGTCTGGGGTCGAGACGGGGTAGGGGCCGCCATGATAACCCGCGTTGACCTGTAGCCGCTGCCGCAGGCTGCGGCTATAGGTGGAGTCAGAGGCTGAACCCACCATCCAGCGGAATGATATTCCCGGTCATATAGGCCCCGGCGGTGCTCGCCAGGCTGATGGCCAGGGCGGCCATCTCTTCCTCGCGGCCCCAGCGTTTCATCGGGATCAGCGCCGTATCCTCGGCCAGGGCCTGCTCGTCGTTGCCGATATGCTGGGTCATCTTGCTCGGAAAGCGCCCGGGGGCGATCACGTTGACGTTGATGTGCTGGCTGACCAGTTCGCGGGCGAGGATCCGCGACAGCTGGTGCAGCGCAGCCTTGCTCGGGCCATAAGCGTAAGCCTGTTCGCCAAAGGAGGAGATCCCGGCCACCGAGCCGATATTGATGATGCGCGCCGGGTTGGCCGCGGAGCCCGCTTTGCGCAATAGCGGCAGGAATTGCTGGATGCAGCTGAACACCGAGGTCACGTTCAATTGCATGACCTTTTCCCAGCCCTTGACCGGGTAGCTTTCCAGCGGCGCGCCCCAGGTGGTGCCGGCGTTGTTCACCAGGATATCCAGTTGATCGACCTGGGCTTCGAGGCGGGAGGCGAGTTGCTGGATGCCTTCTTCGCTCGCCAGGTTGGCGGGCAGGGCGTGGCAACTGCCCAGGGCCCCGAGCTCCGTCGCGGTCTGCTGGCAGGCCTCGGCATCGCGGGCGCAGACATAGACAGTGGCGCCGGCCTCGACAAAGGCCTTGGCGATCATCTTGCCGATGCCGCGGGTGCCGCCGGTCACCAGGGCGGTACGGCCTTGCAGGGAAAAGTAGGGATGCATGGCGAATCCTGAGGGCTGAGGGTCAGTGCATACCCTAGTCGTCAGTCGCGGTGAGCGGAGCCATTATTGTGCGGGGGAATGAAGGATCATGCATGGCGGTGGCCGAGGGTGGCCACCGCCGATCGAGGGGCAATCAGCCGCGAATGCGCAGGGTCAGGCCCTTGAGGAAGTTGCGCAGCAACTGGTCGCCGCAGGGGCGGTAGTTGGTGTGGCCGAACTTGCGGAACAGCGCGCTCAGCTCGGGCTTGGACACTGGGAAGTCGGCGGCCTTGAGGATGGCGTGCATGTCGTCCTCCTTCAGCTCGAAGGCGACCCGCAGCTTCTTCAGGATGATGTTGTTGGTCACCGGCAGTTCGATCGGCAGCGGCGGACGGCTTTCGTCCTTGCCACGCTTGAAGATCACCAGACCGTCGAGGAAGTGCGCCATGACCTCGTCCGGGCAGTGCACGAAACCTTCTTCCTCGTCCTTTTTCAGGTAGCCGACGATGTCGTCCAGGCTCACTTCAAAGCCGGTGAGCTTGATGATCTCGACGACCTTCTTGTCGCTGATGTCGAGCATGTAGCGCACGCTGCGCAGTACATCGTTATGAATCATGTCTACAGTCCTGGTCTGTTCACGTTGAGCGCCGCAGGCAAGCGCGGCGTCTGAATGGGTGTCGGCCTAGAATTTCTCTTTGGCGGACAGGTAGCGCCATTGCCCGACCGGCACCTTGCCGATGGAAACCCCACCGATACGGATGCGGCGAATGGCGACCACCTTCAGGCCTACCGCTTCGCAGAGCTGGGCGATCACGCCCGGTTGCGGGTTCTTCATGGCGAAGCGCAGGCGGTTTTCGTTCTGCCAGCTGGCCTTGACCGGCGGCAGTTCCCGACCTTTGTAAGTCAGGCCGTGGTTCAGGCGGTTGAGGCCGTGGGCGACCATCTCGCCTTCCACCTCGACCACGTATTCCTGCTCGATCTTGGCCGCATCGGCGGTCAGCTTGCGCAGGATCTTCCAGTCCTGGGTGAACACCAGCAGGCCGCTGGCGTTGGCTTGCAGGTCGGCGCTGGCGGTCAGGCGCAGGAAATGGCCCTTGAGCGGTCGTTTGCCGAAGCGGTGTTCCTCGGACAGGCTGGCGGCGCTCAGCGACTGCATGGCGCTGTCGACGTCCTGGCCGGCCGGCACGTTCAACAGCAGGGTCACTGGCTCAGGCGCGGTGGCCTTGGCCTGCGGGTCGAGCTCGACTTTCTGGGTGTCGACCTTGAACTGCGGCTCGTCGATGACCTCGCCATCCACGGTGACCCAGCCGCCCTCGATGAACAGCTCAGCCTCCCGGCGGGAGCAGCCGACGAGTTCGATGAGGCGTTTGGAGAGACGAATCGGGTCAGTCATGACAGGGGCCGTAACAAAAGGGGGCAGGCATTGTACCTGCCCGGCGCCGGTTAATCGCGGGTCCATTTGCCCGCTGTGGCTTTTAGCCGCGCACTGCCTGCTGCTGGGGCTGTTTCAAACGCATGTGCAGCAGCGGGTAGGGCTGGCCCATGCCGTCGTGCTCGGAGCGGCCGATGATCTCGAAGCCCTGCTTGAAGTAGAAGCCCAGGGCCTGCGGGTTCTGCTCATTGACGTCCAGCTCGTCGGCGTTCAGGTGTTCGATGGCGTACCTGAGCAATTGCTTGCCCAGGCCCTGGCCGCGATGGTCGGGATCGATGAAAAGCATCTCGATCTTGCCGGCGGCGACCCCGGCGAAGCCGGTGATGTGCTGGCGCTGGTCCCGGGTGCAGATCAGCATCACCGCATCCAGATAGCGGTTCAGCACCAGGTTTCTCAGCAGTTCGATGTAGCTGTCCGGCAGGAAGTCGTGGGTGGCGCGCACCGAGGCCTCCCAGACCCGGGTCAGTTCCGGGTAGTCGCTGTGTTTCGGGGTATGGATGACCGAATGATGGCGCATGCCGCCTGCTCCTGTGTGGTGACGCATCCGTGGTCCTGAGCAAACGATAGACGTAAAAAAGCCCCGCATCTCGCGAAGAGAGCGGGGCTTTGCGGTTTTTTACGCCTTACAGGACTTCGGCCCACAGGTCGTATTCGTCGGCGTCGGTGACCCGGCACCAGACCTTGTCGCCTGGTTTGAGGTCGCCGGCACCGTCGATGAACACGTTACCGTCGATTTCCGGGGCGTCGAAGAAGCAGCGGCCCACGGCGCCCTGTTCGTCGACTTCATCGATCAGCACTTCGATTTCCTTACCGATACGCTGTTGCAGGCGCGCCGAGCTGATTGCCTGCTGGTGCGCCATGAAGCGCTCCCAACGGTCCTGCTTGACCTCGTCCGGGACCACTTCCAGGTCCAGGTCGTTGGCTGGCGCGCCTTCCACCGGCGAGTACTGGAAGCAGCCGACGCGGTCGAGCTGGGCTTCGGTCAGCCAGTCGAGCAGGTACTGGAAGTCTTCTTCGGTTTCGCCGGGGAAGCCGACAATGAAGGTCGAGCGGATGATCAGCTCGGGGCAGATCTGGCGCCAGTTCTTGACCCGGGCCAGGGTCTTGTCTTCGAAGGCCGGGCGCTTCATGGCCTTGAGCACTTTCGGGCTGGCGTGCTGGAACGGGATGTCCAGGTACGGCAGAATCTTGCCGGCGGCCATCAGTGGGATCAGCTCGTCGACGTGCGGGTACGGGTAGACGTAGTGCAGACGGACCCAGACACCCAGGGTGCTGAGGGCTTCGCACAGCTCGGTCATGCGGGTTTTCACCGGCGCGCCGTTCCAGAAACCGGTGCGGTACTTGACGTCGACGCCGTAGGCGCTGGTGTCCTGGGAGATCACCAGCAGTTCCTTGACCCCGGACTTGACCAGGCGCTGGGCCTCGTCCAGCACATCGCCCACCGGGCGGCTGACCAGCTTGCCGCGCATCGACGGGATGATGCAGAAGCTGCAGCTGTGGTTGCAGCCTTCGGAAATCTTCAGGTACGCGTAGTGGCGCGGAGTCAGCTTGATGCCTTGTGGCGGTACCAGGTCGATCAGCGGGTTGTGGTCCTGTTTCGGCGGCACCACTTCGTGCACCGCGCTGACCACTTGCTCGTACTGCTGCGGACCGGTCACTGCCAGCACGCTCGGGTGCACGTCGCGGATATTGCCTTCTTCCACGCCCATGCAGCCGGTGACGATGACCTTGCCGTTTTCCTTGATGGCTTCACCGATCACTTCCAGGGATTCGGCCTTGGCCGAGTCGATGAAACCGCAGGTGTTGACCACCACGACGTCGGCGTCCTGGTAGGTGGACACCACGTCATAACCTTCCATACGCAGTTGCGTGAGGATGCGCTCGGAATCGACCAGCGCTTTCGGGCAACCCAGGGAAACGAAGCCGACCTTGGGGTTGGCTGGCGCGGTAGGGGTGGACATGTCTAACCTCGGTATAGGTGTCGGGTCGCTCGGCGATTTGGATAAAACCGCTGGCGACGAACGGGCGCTAGGGGCGCCTCTGATCAAAAAGTGCGCAATTCTAGCGATGGCTGGCGCACTTGACCAGCTTTATGCAGGGAAATACGACGAGTGCTGCGCTATGCTTCGCGCCGTTGCGCCCAGGTGAATTCTTATAGTCAACAGAACGTCTGTAACTGTAAGTAAAAGGGCGCATGCTGCATTGGCATTCACGAGAGTCTTGCAAGCTTAGCGTTGTCTTGAATGTCATGCCTTTTATAAGAAGCCCCGATCTGGGTAGTAGGAGTGGTGGATGGGTCAGGCAAGTAGTCAGGCGGTGGGCGGCGAGCATTCCAGGGCCAGGCCCCTGGGGATGTTGGTGGCGGCGGTCGGGGTGGTTTATGGCGACATCGGGACCAGTCCGCTTTATACCTTGAAGGAGGTATTCGCGGGGCATTACGGGGTTCCGGTCAACCACGACGGTGTATTCGGCATTCTTGCATTGATCTTCTGGTCTCTGATCTGGGTGGTCTCGATCAAATACGTGTTGTTCATCCTGCGGGCCGACAACCAGGGCGAGGGCGGCATCATGGCCTTGACCGCCCTGGCCCGGCGGGCATCGACGCCCTATCCGAGGCTGCGGATGGTCCTGGTCATCCTGGGCCTGATCGGCGCGGCCTTGTTCTATGGCGACAGCATGATCACCCCGGCGATTTCCGTACTGTCGGCGGTAGAGGGGCTGGAGATCGCCTTCGACGGGCTCGAGCACTGGGTCGTGCCGCTGGCGCTGATCGTGCTGGTGGCGCTGTTTCTGATCCAGAAACACGGTACCGATCGCATCGGCAAGCTGTTCGGGCCGGTGATGGTCCTGTGGTTCGTGACCCTGGGCGGGCTGGGGATCTACGGCATCGCCCAGCATCCGGAAGTGCTGCAAGCGCTGAACCCGGTCTGGGGCGTGCGGTTCTTCATCGTGCATCCGGGCATGGGCGTGGCCATCCTGGGTGCCGTGGTGCTGGCGTTGACCGGTGCCGAGGCGCTGTACGCCGACATGGGCCACTTCGGTCGCAAGCCGATCGCCCGCGCCTGGTTCGCCCTGGTGCTGCCGGCGCTGGTGCTTAACTATTTCGGCCAGGGCGCCTTGCTCCTGGAAAACCCGGAAGCGGCGCGTAACCCGTTCTATCTGCTGGCACCGAGCTGGGCCCTGATCCCGCTGGTGGTGCTGGCCACACTGGCCACCGTGATCGCCTCCCAGGCGGTGATCTCCGGCGCGTTCTCCCTGACTCGCCAGGCGATCCAGCTGGGTTATATCCCGCGCATGTACATCCAGCACACCTCCAGCGCGGAGCAGGGGCAGATCTACATTGGCGCGGTGAACTGGGCGCTGATGGTCGGGGTGATCCTCCTGGTGCTGGGCTTCGAGTCTTCCGGCGCACTGGCTTCGGCCTACGGCGTGGCGGTGACCGGGACCATGCTGATCACCAGCATCCTGGTGTCGGCGGTGATGCTGTTGCTGTGGAAGTGGTCGCCGGTGCTGACGGTGCCGATCCTGGTGGGCTTCCTGCTGGTGGACGGGCTGTTCTTCGCCGCCAACGTGCCGAAAATCTTCCAGGGCGGTGCTTTCCCGGTATTGGCGGGGATTGTGCTGTTCGCCCTGATGACCACCTGGAAGCGCGGCAAGGAACTGTTGATGGAGCGCCTCGGCGAGGGCGCGTTGCCGCTGCCGATCTTTATCAACAGCATCCGTGTGCAGCCGCCGCATCGGGTCCAGGGCACCGCGGTGTTCCTCACCGCGCGTTCCGACGCCGTGCCCCATGCGCTGTTGCACAACCTGTTGCATAACCAGGTGCTGCACGAGCAAGTGGTGTTGCTGACCGTGGTCTATGAAGACATCCCACGGGTGCCGACGCAACGGCGCTTCGAGGTGGATTCCTATGGCGAAGGTTTCTTCCGGGTGATCCTGCACTTCGGTTTCACCGACGAGCCGGACGTACCCGAAGCGCTGAAGCTGTGCCACCTGGACGAGCTGGACTTCAGCCCGATGCGCACCACCTACTTCCTCAGCCGCGAGACGGTCATCACCTCCAAGATCGTCGGCATGGCGCGTTGGCGCGAGACGCTGTTCGCCTTCATGCTCAAGAACGCCAACGGCAACCTGCGCTTCTTCAAGCTGCCGGTGAACCGGGTGATCGAACTG
>NZ_JACNAC010000078.1:0-22417 GCF_017349775.1 Pseudomonas sp. GW460-12-10-14-TSB1 | reverse complement strand
CTGCCCATGGGAGATTTCGTTTTGTTAGCCCCAATCCCCGTCACCGTTCTCAGCGGTTTCCTCGGCGCCGGCAAGACCACCTTGCTGCGTCACCTGCTCAAGGCCGAACACGGCCTGAAAATCGCCGTGATCGAAAACGAATTCAGCGATGCCGGCATCGACACCCAGTTGCTGGGCGACGAGCCGGTGCAAGTGATGACGCTGTCCAATGGTTGCGTCTGCTGCACCATCCACACCGATCTGACCAAGGCGCTGTACCTGCTGCTCGAGCGGCTGGACAGCGGCGAGATCGCCTTCGACCGGCTGGTGATCGAATGCACCGGGCTGGCCGACCCCGCGCCCGTGGCCCAGACCTTCTTCATCGACGAAGAATTGCGCGAGCGTTACATCCTCGACGGCATCATCACCCTGGTGGACGCCAAGCATGCCGAGCACCACCTGACCCAGACCATTGCCCAGGCCCAGATCGGCTTCGCCGACCGCCTGTTGGTGAGCAAGCGCGACCTGGTGGACGAGCCCACTTTCAATGCGTTGAGCGAACGCCTGACCCGGATCAACCGCCGTGCGCCGATCCGTGTGGTCGAGCATGGCCGCATCGACCTGGCCGAGCTGCTGGATGTGCGTGGCTTCAATCTGAATGCCGACCTGGGGGGCGGTGTCAGCCTGCGCCCGGTGAGCAAGGCGCCTTCCATCGATCGTATTTCCAGCCTGGTGCTGCGCACCGATGCGCCGCTGGATATCGACAGGCTCAGCGAGTTCATGAACGAACTGCTGGAAGAACACGGCAAGCAGCTGCTGCGCTACAAGGGCGTGCTGAACATCGCCGGCGAGCCGCGGCGCCTGGTGTTCCAGGGCGTGCTCAAGCTGTACGGTTTCGACTGGGATACCGAGTGGGCCGAGGGCGAGGCGCGGGAGAGTGTGATTGTGTTTATTGCCGACGATCTGCCGGAAGAGAAGATCCGTGCCGGGTTCGCCCGGATGGCGGCGCAGTAGTTTCGTTACAGCGTTGTTGTGAGGTCATCGCGAACACGCTCGCTCCGGTCTGCAGGAGCGAGCGTGCTCGTGAAACGCAGATTACTGTGAGGCCGCGCTGGCCTTGAGCAACCTTTCCTCCAGGTGATCCAGATGCCCGGTCATCAACCCGACCGCGACCTTTACGTCACCGTCTTCGATGGCATCGACAATCGCCGCGTGCTCCTGCCAGGCGCAATGGCTGCAGGTGCGGCTTTCATGGTGGGCGATCGCCAGTGACGTCAGCGGCACCAGGCTGCCGAGGAAATGCGCCAGCGGCGTGTTGCCGGCCACTTCGGCCAATTGCAGGTGGAACTCACCGGACAGGCGGATCGCCGGGCCACGCAAGCCACGGTCGATGCAATCGCGCTCAGCGGCGATCAATTCCCGCAGGCGCTTGAGGTTGCGCGGTGCCGGTTGCTGGCAGGCGAGCCTGACCAGGGTGATTTCCGTCAGGCGGCGGGCGTGCAGGATCTGCCGCGTCTGTTCGTGGTCCGGTGCCGCCACCTGAGGCCGGTGGTTGGGCCGCAGGATAATCACCTGCTGGTGGGACAAGCGCGCCAGGACCTGGCGAATGATGCTGCGGCTGACCCCGAACACTTCGCCGAGGCTGTCCTCGGTGAAACGGCTGGCGGGGGCGATGCGTTGTTCGAGAATGGCATCGAAAATCTGCGGATAGACATCGTCGACCAGCAGCTTTTTCTCGCCGGTGCGGCGCCGTGGCAGGGCACCGGGGAGGGGGAATGCAAGTTTGTTCAAGGCGTAGCTGGCCATGGCCTGTCTCCAGTCCGGTTACCGATACGAAAGTGTGGGTGCGGCTTAGTTGCCCAGATGGTCGTCCGGGATGTTCAGCTCGATGCCCATGCGCTGGCCTTCCTTGAGGATGTGCCGGCGCATTTCGGCACTGGCCAGCGCGCTGTTCTTGTTGCGGATCGCCCGGACCACCGCTTCGTTTTCTTCCAGGCGTTCGGCCAGGTGCTCCGGCGAGTTGCGCAGGATTTCCGCGCTCTGCTTCAGGGCGTTGCTGGTCTGCTGCACCACGTTCTGGAAGATCGGGTTGGAGGTCAGGGTGAACAGCTCTTCATGGAAGGCGATGTAGGCGTTCATCCCGGCTTCGCTGTCGTTGGCCTCCAGGGCCTCGCGCATGTCCATCAGGGTCAGGCGCAGCTGGCCCACTTCCTTGCTGCTAATGGACTGCGCCACCAGGCCGACGATGAAGGGTTCGAGTGTGTAACGCAGTTGCAGCACGTCCTCGAGGCTGGCGCCCGCCACGCCGCTGTCGCTGGCCGGTTGTTCGTTGAGGCTGGCCTCCAGCACCACCACGCCTTTGCCGGGCATGGAACGCACCAGGCCCAGGGTTTCCAGAACAGTCACCGCCTCGCGCAGGCTCGGGCGGCTGATGCCCAGCTGCTCGGCCAATTCACGTTGCCCCGGCAGCATGTCGCCGGAGCGCCATTGACCACGGGCCAAGGCCGCCCGCAGCTTTTCTACCACTGAATTTACAACCGTTGACGAGGTGATCACTGTTCACTCCCTGGAATATGGCGGATGAGGCCCATGGCAGGCGCTGATTGTTGTGCCTGCCGGCGACAGGCACAAGGCATGCCTCAGAACTCCTGCTGCTGCGCGCCGGGCAGCGGTTTTCGCGGTTGGAAACCATAGCCCTGCTGGCCGCTCAGGACTTTGTTGGCCCGTTGAATATCGATGTCTCTTTCCCAGCGGGCAATGGCCACGGTGGCGACGCAGTTGCCGATCAGGTTGGTCAGCGCCCGGCCGATGCCCATGAACCAGTCCACCGCCAGCACCAGCACCAGGCCCACCACCGGGATGGCCGGAATCGCCGTCAGGGTGGCGGCCAGGATCACCAGCGCCGAGCCGGGAATCCCGTGGGCGCCTTTGGAGGTGATCAGCGACACCAGCAGGATGGTCAGCAGGTCGGACATCGACAACGGCGTACCGGTGGCATTGGCGATGAAGACGATGGCCAGGGTCAGGTAGATCGAGAAACCGTCGAGGTTGAACGAGTAGCCCGTCGGGATGACCAGGCCGACCGTGGAGCTGCCGATGCCCAGGTGCTCCAGTTTGCGCATGATCTGTGGCAGTACGGCGTCGGAGGAAGCGGTGCCGAGGACGATCAGCAGCTCTTCGCGCAGGTACTTGAGGAAAGGCAGCATGCGCAGGCCGGAACAGCGCATCACCACGCCGAGAATGATGGCTACGAAAGCGAAGCAGGTCAGGTAGAACAGGCCCACCAGGCTGCCCAGGTGCTGCAGCGAGTCCAGGCCGTACTTGCTGGTGGTGAAGGCGATGGCGCCGAACACGCCGATCGGCGCCAGGCGCACGATCATGCCCATGATGCGGAAGATGATGTGGCTGAGTTCGTTGATCAGCCGCGAGATGCCGGAAGCCGCTTCGCCCACCAGGTTCAGCGCGCTGCCGAACAGCACGGAGAACAGCAGCACCTGCAGGATGTTGTTTTCGGCGAAGGCGCCCAGGACCGAGTTGGGGATCAGCCCCATCAGGAACTCAGAGGTGCCGTGCATGTGCTGGCTGCGCTGGGCGATGTCGCCCATGTCGGCGGCGGACAGCTGTTCCAGATGGATATTGGCGCCGCTGCCGATGCCGGTGGTGAAGGCGAAGACCAGGCCGATCACCAGGGCGATGGTGGTCAAGACTTCGAAGTAGATGACGGATTTGAGCCCGATGCGGCCGACCTTTTTCAGGTCGCCGGCGCCGGAGATGCCACTGACCACCACACAGAAGACGATCAGGCCGATCAGCATCTTGATCAGCTTGATAAAGGCATCGCCCAGTGGCTTGAGTTGCGAGGAGTATTCGGGGAGTGTCAGTCCGCACACGATGCCGAGCATCAGTCCGAGGACTACCTGGAGGAAAATCGAACGCGAGCACCATCTGAGCATGAGGGGAATCCTGGTCGGTGTCCCGGCTGCCGTGCGCGGAGCGCATCAGATTCGGGACTTAATTATTGTGGTCTTACCGGTATGTCCAGTGCAGGCGCAGTCTATGCCCGATTTTCCCGTGAATACAAGGGTAAATCCGAAAATTGGCATGACCGGTCTGACCAGTGGTGCTGATCCTGTAGCCGCTGCCGAAGGCTGCGATAAGGCCGAAGGCCTTCCTGCGATCTTCAGAGTGTCGCGGCCGTGCCGGCCGATCGCAGCCTGTGGCAGCGGCTACAGGTCCCGGGCCAGACAATTCGCAGGCGAAAAAAAGCCCGGCGCGAAGGCCGGGCTTTTCATGCAACGCTCTGCGAATCAGGCGCCGTATACCGGCAGCTTCTTGCAGATGGCTTTGACTTTCTCACGAACGGCGTCGATCACCGCTTCGTTGTTCAGGTCGGCCAGGATGTCGCAGATCCAGCCAGCCAGTTCCTTGCACTCGGCTTCCTTGAAGCCGCGAGTGGTCACTGCCGGAGTGCCGAAGCGCAGGCCGGAGGTGACGAACGGGGAGCGTGGGTCGTTTGGCACGGAGTTCTTGTTCACGGTGATGAAGGCCTTGCCCAGAGCGGCATCGGCGTCTTTACCGGAGATTTCCTGCTTGATCAGCGACAGCAGGAACAGGTGGTTCTGAGTACCGCCGGAAACCACGTCGAAACCGCGCTCGATGAACACGCCGGCCATGGCCTGGGCGTTCTTCACCACTTGTTGCTGGTAGGCCTTGAACTCAGGCTGCAGCGCTTCCTTGAAGCAGATCGCCTTGGCCGCGATCACGTGCTCCAGCGGGCCGCCCTGGGCGCCCGGGAATACCGCGGAGTTCAGCTTCTTCTCGATGTCGGCGTTGGCGCGAGCCAGGATCAGGCCGCCACGTGGACCGCGCAGGGTCTTGTGGGTGGTGGTGGTTACCACGTCGGCGAAAGGCACCGGGTTCGGGTAGACGCCAGCGGCGACCAGACCGGCTACGTGAGCCATGTCGACGAACAGGTAAGCACCGACCTTGTCGGCGATTTCGCGGAAGCGTGGGAAGTCCAGAACCTGCGAGTAGGCAGAGAAACCGGCCACGATCATTTTCGGCTTGTGCTCGACCGCCAGGCGCTCGACTTCGTCGTAGTCGATCAGGCCGTTGGCATCGATGCCGTACTGGATGGCGTTGTACAGCTTGCCGGAGGAGGAAACGCTGGCGCCGTGGGTCAGGTGACCGCCGTGGGCCAGGCTCATGCCCAGGATGGTGTCGCCAGCCGACAGCAGCGCCAGGTAAACGGCAGCGTTGGCTTGCGAGCCGGCGTGCGGCTGGACGTTGGCGTAGTCGGCGCCGAACAGCTCCTTGGCGCGGTCGATGGCCAGTTGCTCAACCACGTCGACGTATTCGCAGCCGCCGTAGTAACGCTTGCCTGGGTAACCTTCGGCGTACTTGTTGGTCAACACCGAGCCTTGAGCTTCCATCACCGCAGGGCTGGTGTAGTTTTCCGAAGCGATCAGCTCAATGTGCTCTTCCTGGCGCTGGGCTTCTTGCTCCATGGCGGCAAAGAGATCGGCGTCGTACTTGGCAATAGTCAAATCACGGCTGAACATGGCGGTCCTCAAGGATCGGGGCAGAAAAGGGGGGCATTCTAACCCAACGGGTTTTAGATGGCATATGAAAGGACATCATGTCGCAGACAAGTGGCTTTCATGACGGGATAAGCGGCGTTTGTGCACAGAACGTCACGGGCGAACCGAGCGCATATTCCCGGGCGCGGAGCTTGCCCGCGATAACGTCACCGGCAAACGCCGCACAATTTCAATCGAACATGAACAGCGCGTCGTTGCTGAACTGCCCTTCGAAGCTGTTGGCCGGCATCGGCCGGCCGAACAGATAGCCCTGGACTTCGTCACAGCCGTGCTCGCGCAGGAAGTCCAGCTGCTCATGGGTTTCCACGCCCTCGGCGATCACCGCGAGGTTCAGGCTGTGGGCCATGGCGATGATGGCGCGGGCGATCTGCGCGTCCTGCTCGCCGGACGGCAGGCCGTCGACGAAGGTGCGGTCGATCTTCAGCACGTCGATGGGGAACTGCTTGAGGTAGTTCAGCGATGAATAGCCGGTGCCGAAGTCGTCGACCGCGATGCTCAGGCCGAGGTTCTTCAGGCCGTCGAGGATCTGCATCGCTTCGCTGACTTCGCGCATCAGGATACTTTCGGTCAGTTCCAGCTCCAGGCAGGCCGGCGGCAGGCCGGTGTCCTTGAGGATGGTGGCGATCCGCATGCCCAGCTGGCCGTCGGAGAACTGGCGGGCCGAGATGTTCACCGAGACCTTCGGCACCCGGACCTTGGCCTGGTGCCAGGCCTTGAGCTGGCGACAGGCTTCGCTGATCACCCAGTCGCCGACATCCACCACCAGCCCCAGTTCTTCGAGCACCGGGATGAAGTCTCCCGGCGGTACCAGCCCGCGCCGCGGATGGCGCCAGCGCAGCAGGGCTTCGGCGCCGGTCAGGCGCTTGCCGTCGCCGCTGAACTGCGGCTGGTAGTACAGGATGAATTCCTGCTGTTCCAGAGCGTGGCGCAGGTCGCTTTCCAGCTCCAGGCGCTCCAGGGCGCTGGCGTTCATGTCGGCCTGGTAGAACTGGAAGTTGTTCTTGCCGCGTTCCTTGGCGTGGTACATCGCGGTGTCGGCGTTTTTCATCAGCTGGCTCAGCTCGTTGCCGTCCTGCGGGCTGAGGGCGATGCCGATACTGGCGGTGACGAAGAACTCCCGGCCTTCGAGCACGAACGGCTTCACCAGGCTGGCGAGAATCTGTTCGGCGACGTGGATCGCCCGGTTCAGGGCAATCTCGCGGCTGGTCCGCGGTTGCAGGAGCAAGGTGAACTCATCGCCGCCCATGCGCGCCACGGTGTCGTCATCGTCGACGCAATCGAGCAGGCGGGTGGCCATTTCCTTGAGCATGCGGTCGCCCGCGGCGTGGCCCAGGGAGTCGTTGATCGGCTTGAAGCGGTCCAGGTCGAGGAACATCAGCACCACCCAGGACTTCTGCCGCTCTGCCGATTGCAGGGCGGTATGCAGGCGGTCCTGGAACAGCGTGCGGTTGGGCAGGTGGGTCAGGGCGTCGTAGTAGGCCAGGCGGTGAATGCGCTGTTCGCTGGCCTTGCGTTCGCTGATGTCGGTGAAGAAGCACACGTAGCTGGCCAGGTCGCCTTCGTCATCGAGCACCGCGGTGATGCCGACCCAGGCCGGATAGTGCTCGCCGTTACGGCGCTTGAGCCAGACCTCGCCTTCCCAGGTGCTGTGCTGGTGCAACTGCTTGAGCACGTAACGCAGGTGGGCTTCCTGCTGTTCGTCGACGGTGAGCATGTTCGGCAACTGGTCGAGCACCTGGGATACCGCGTAGCCGCTGACCCGGCTGAACGCCTCGTTGGCCTGGACGATGTAGCCCGCCGGGTCGGTGATCAGGATCGCCGAGGTCGAATGCTCGAATACCGTGGCCGCCATGCGCAGGTCTTTTTCCGCGCGGCGCTGCTGGCTGATATCGCGGCCGACCCCGAGCACGCCTTCGAAGGCGCCGTGTTCGTCCCACACCAGCACCAGGCGCAGCTCGATCGGAATCTTGCGCCCGTCGGCCCGCAGGCAGTCGAACAGGAACAACTGGGTCTGTACCTGGTTGCGCAATTGCGCCAGTTGCTCGGGCTTGTCCAGGGCCTTGCCGATCCGCTCCATCAGGGCATAGATGCCGGTCAGCTGTTGCGGGTTGGCGATGGTCGATTGCCAGCCGTTCTGGAAGATCCATTCGGCGTCATAGCCCAGCACCGACTGCACCGAGGGGCTGACATAGTTGAGGGCCATCTTACTGTCGGTGGAGAAAATCACGTCGCTGATGCTTTCGGCGAGCATGCGGTAGCGGCGTTCGCTGTCACGCAGGGATTCGCTGGCCTCGATCTGGTCGGTGATGTCCTTGGCCACGCCGATGATGCGCGTGACCTGGTCGTACTTGTCCCGCGCCAGGGCCTGTTCGCGGATGTCGAAACAGCGCCATTGACCGCTGCGGTGGCGAAAGCGCAAATGGCACTGCAGCAATTGCAGGTAGCCGGCATGCCGTTGTTCCTGGCGCAACCGGTGGTAGAGGTCGGCGTCCTCCGGATGCAGGAGAATTTCCCAGAAATACTCGCCCATCTGGTGCAGTTCGGTCTTGTTATAGCCGAGGGTCTGCCCCAGGTGGTGGTTGCTGAAGATCATCCGCTGGCTGATGACGTCCTGCACATAAAGGTGGTCCGGCACGGTGCGCACCACGTCCGACCAGAAACCCTCACGCTCCAGCAGCGACAGCTCGATGAGCTTGCGGCTGGTGATGTCGCTGATGCTGAGGATCACCGCCCGATAGTCGGCGGGATCTTCCGGCAGGCGCAGTACCAGCCACAGGTGCTGGTCGTGGCCCTGGGCGTCGCTGAGGCGGATTTCCAGCTCCAGCTGTTTGTGCTGGTTGATCACGGTTTCCAGCAGCTGGTTGCCGATGGCGCTGCTGTTGAGCGGGCTGCCTTCGATCAGCAGCTTCCAGGCCTGTTCGCAGGAGTCGACGTTGAGCAGCCGCAAGGCCACCTGATTGACTTCGGTGACGCGCAGTTCTTCAAGCAGCAGCTGCCGCTGCTGCGGGTTGTGCTCCAGCCAGGCCTTGAGTTGTTCGCTGTCGTGCAGCTGGGCCTTGTCGAGAAACGCCGGCAGCCCGGAAATATCCAGAACGCAGAGGGCGACCCCGGTACCTTCGAAAATGTCCTGGTAGCGCCGACGCCCTTCGTGCAGCTGGCGCTGGCGGCGGCGCATGTTCAGCAGCGCAATCACCGGCAGCAGGGAGAACGCCAGCCCCAGCAGGCATTTGGCGATAAACGCTGGTAGCAGTTGCTCGATCACCGCGCGTTCGTCGAACAGGCCGCGCAATTGCCAATCGCTGTTACCCAGTGGCGCGACCAGCACGCTGTTGGCTATTTCGTCGCTGGTCACCGGGGTGCTGCTGCCGTCGTCGCGACTGAGGGTTTTCTGATCCTGGCGGTTTTCAATGACCCAGGTCGGTTGGAAGCCCTGGTCGGGGCTGGGGCTCAGGGACTGAACGAAAGTCGGTGCCAGGCGCAGCACCCAGTAACTCTTGAGTGCGCCGCTGGGCTGGTGCAGCAGCAGTTGTACCAGCGCACCGTCGCTGGCGTTGCTGTAGTAGTAGCGCTGGCCGCGGCTGCGGCTGGTCAGCTCGGTGAGCCACGCGGCGTTCTGGCCGTCGGCGTCGCTGTCGCTGACGAGCTGGCCCTTGGCATCCAGCAGCGCGATGCTTTGCAGGTCGGGCAGGGACAGTTGCAGCTTTTTCAGCAGCAGTTGCTGCTGTTCGGCATTCTGTGGCGGCTCGACGATCGGCAGCAGGTTGAGGGCGATCTGCGCATTGAGCGCCAGATTGAGGCTGATGTGCTCGGCCAGGTCGGCGTTGTAGTCGATCGCGTGTTGACGCTGGTCTTTGCGGGTCTGTTGCAGTTGGTCGAGCAGTTGCCAGAACAGCAGGGCGAGCAGCAGCAGGACCAGGGTCGCCAGCACGCCTTTCAGGGTGCCGCGCAAGGGCGAGCCGGACGCAGGCGCAGGTGCGCGCAGGGAAGAGGGCGGAGTGGCATTGGACAAACTGTGATCCTGCGGTTTGGCTGGACTGGCGCGACGTGCACTATAAGCCGGACGCCCGAAGGGCGGCTAGCATGCCTTGAGTTGTGGCAAAGTGCCAGCCCTGGCTGGCTGGACCTTGCCCGGCCATTGAGGTAGCTTTGCCGGTTACGCGGGAGCGCTCCAGCTCCAGACAATCAGGCTTTTTCCGTACGCAGGCATTGATCGCGATCAAATGCCGGCGCCGCGCATGGCCTGGCCGGGCTTCGCCCGCTCTTCATTCATCAGTCACTGACGCTAGGTTCATCATGGCTCAATACGTCTTCACCATGCATCGGCTGGGAAAAGTTGTTCCGCCGAAGCGGGAAATCCTGAAAAACATTTCTCTGTCGTTCTTCCCGGGCGCCAAGATCGGCGTGCTGGGCCTCAACGGTTCGGGTAAGTCCACCCTGCTGAAAATCATGGCCGGCGTCGACACCGAGTTCGAGGGCGAAGCCCGTCCGATGCCCGAGCTGAACATCGGCTACCTGCCCCAGGAGCCTCAGCTGGATCCGACCAAGACCGTGCGTGAAGTGGTCGAGGAAGCGGTCAGCGTGATCAAGGACGCCCAGGCGCGCCTGGACGAGGTCTATGCGGCCTACGCCGATCCGGACGCCGACTTCGACAAGCTGGCCGCCGAACAGGCCAAGCTCGAAGCGATCCTGCAGGCCAGCGATGGCCACAACCTGGAGCGCCAGTTGGAAGTCGCCGCCGATGCGCTGCGCCTGCCGGCCTGGGATGCCAAGGTCGAACACCTGTCCGGTGGTGAAAAACGTCGTGTGGCCCTGTGCCGCCTGCTGCTGTCCGCCCCGGACATGCTGCTGCTCGACGAACCGACCAACCACCTGGACGCCGACTCCGTGGCCTGGCTGGAGCACTTCCTCCACGACTTCCCGGGCACCGTGGTTGCGATCACGCACGACCGTTACTTCCTGGACAACGTCGCCGGCTGGATCCTCGAGCTCGACCGCGGCGCCGGCATTCCTTACGAGGGCAACTATTCGGGTTGGCTGGAAGCCAAGTCCGATCGTCTGGCCCAGGAGTCCAAGCAGCAGTCGGCCCATGAAAAGGCCATGAAGGAAGAACTGGAGTGGGTGCGCAAAGGCGCCAAGGCTCGTCAGTCGAAATCCAAGGCCCGTCTGGCTCGCTTCGAAGAAATGCAATCGCAGGAATTCCAGAAGCGCAGCGAGACCAACGAGATCTACATCCCGGCCGGTCCGCGCCTGGGTGACAAGGTCATCGAGTTCAAGAACGTCACCAAGGGTTATGGCGATCGCGTGCTGATCGACAACCTGTCGTTCTCCATGCCAAAAGGCGCCATCGTTGGTGTGATCGGCGGTAACGGCGCCGGTAAATCCACCCTGTTCCGCATGCTGATGGGCAAGGAAACGCCGGACTCGGGCAGCATCGAAGTCGGCGAAACCGTGCAACTGGCTTGCGTCGACCAAAGCCGCGAGGACCTGGACGGCAGCAAGACCGTGTTCCAGCAGATCTCCGACGGCTCCGACCAGATTCGCATCGGCAGCTACGAGATCCCGTCGCGTACCTACGTCGGTCGTTTCAACTTCAAGGGCGGCGACCAGCAGAAGTTCGTCAAGGACCTGTCCGGTGGTGAGCGTGGTCGCTTGCACCTGGCCCTGACCCTGAAAGAGGGCGGCAACGTCCTGCTGCTCGACGAACCGTCCAACGACCTCGACGTCGAAACCCTGCGTTCCCTGGAAGAAGCCCTGCTGGACTTCCCGGGCGCCGCCATTGTGATCTCCCACGACCGGTGGTTCCTTGACCGTGTCGCGACCCACATCCTGGCGTACGAAGACGACTCCCAAGCGGTGTTCTTCGAAGGCAACTACACCGAGTACGAAGCCGATCGCAAGAAGCGCCTCGGCGACGCGGCTGCCCAGCCGCACCGCGTGCGTTACAAGAAACTGGCCTGATCCGGGTCGGTTGCTTGAAAGAAACGGAGCCTTCGGGCTCCGTTTTTTTTGCGCGTGTTTCCAGGTGGAGTCTGTGGCTCTTATCGCGAGCAAGCTCGCTCCTACAGGGGCTGTGTCGTTCTTGTAGGAGCGAGCTTGCTCGCGATGCGCCCTGACTGACACCACCGATTTTCAGGCTGCCCAACATGGGGCGAGGCCTGTGGTTGAGATCCCTTTAATGGTGCGTAAAAGGCCGAAACAGTCGGATATTTATATCTATTGCACCATTTAAATTCATAACTGCGACATTTTGCTCTGTCATGGTGCTGTTCGAGTTGCTAAAGTCCCGGGCAAATCTCCGTTAACGACAATAAATTTGCCGAGACTTTCCCATGATCGAATCCGTCGAAGACTTCCTCGCCCGCCTGAAAAAGCGCGACCCGGACCAGCCTGAATTCCACCAGGCGGTGGAAGAGGTGCTGCGCAGCCTGTGGCCGTTCCTGGAGGCCCATCCGCATTACCTGACCTCGGGCATTCTCGAACGCATCTGCGAGCCGGAGAGGGCGGTGGTGTTTCGCGTGTCGTGGGTCGACGATCAGGGCAAGGTCCAGGTCAATCGCGGGTTCCGCATCCAGATGAACAGCGCCATCGGCCCGTACAAGGGCGGTTTGCGTTTCCACCCTTCGGTCAATCTGGGGGTGCTGAAATTCCTCGCCTTCGAGCAGACCTTCAAGAACTCCTTGACCTCGCTGCCCATGGGCGGCGGCAAGGGCGGTTCGGACTTCGATCCGAAGGGCAAGAGCGACGCCGAGGTGATGCGCTTCTGCCAGGCCTTCATGAGCGAGCTATATCGCCATATCGGTTCGGATGTGGACGTGCCGGCGGGGGATATTGGCGTGGGCGCCCGGGAAATCGGCTTCCTGTTCGGTCAGTACAAGCGCCTGAGCAACCAGTTCACTTCGGTGCTGACCGGCAAGGGCATGAGTTACGGCGGCAGCCTGATCCGCCCGGAGGCTACCGGCTTCGGTTGCGTGTACTTCGCCGAGGAAATGCTCAAGCGCCGTGACGACCGGGTGGAGGGCAAGCGCGTGGCGATTTCCGGTTCCGGCAACGTGGCGCAATACGCGGCGCGCAAGGTCATGGACCTGGGCGGCAAGGTGATCTCCCTGTCGGACTCCGAAGGCACGCTGTACTGCGAGGCCGGGTTGACCGAGGAGCAATGGCAGGCAGTGCTGGAGCTGAAGAACGTCAAGCGCGGGCGCATCAGCGAGCTGGCGACGCAGTTCAATCTCGAATTCCTCGCCGGCCAGCACCCCTGGGCGCTGCCGTGCGATATCGCGCTGCCGTGCGCCACCCAGAACGAACTGGACGCCGAGTCGGCACGCACGCTGCTGCGCAATGGCTGCAGGTGCGTGGCTGAGGGGGCGAACATGCCGACCACCCTGGAGGCTGTGGATATCTTTATCGAAGCCGGTATTCTGTTCGCCCCGGGCAAGGCCTCGAACGCCGGGGGCGTGGCGGTCAGCGGGCTGGAGATGTCGCAGAACGCCATGCGCCTGCTGTGGAGCGCCGGCGAGGTGGACAGCAAGCTGCACGGCATCATGCAGTCGATCCACCATGCCTGCGTGCATTACGGCGAAGAAAACGGCCGGGTCAACTACGTCAAAGGGGCGAACATCGCCGGCTTCGTCAAGGTCGCCGATGCCATGCTGGCCCAGGGCGTGGTTTAAGCCGGGTCGATGCGGATCACCTCGATCAACTGATCGCCCGCAGGCCGCTGCCACAACACTTCATCGCCAAGCTGGGTGCCCAGCAGCGCCCGGCCTAGCGGCGAGCCCCAATTGATCAGGCCCTTGGCGACATCGGCCTGATCCTCGCCCACTAGCTGCACGCACTGCTCGGTGCCGTGCTCGTCGGCGAAGATGACCCGGCTGCCGATCTGCACCTTCGACCGCGATGTCGCCTGGGGAACCACCTGGGCGCTTTGCAGGCGCTGGTTGAAGTAGCGCAGGTCGCGTTCGATATCGGCCAGCTGTTGTGGGTCCGCCTGGTCGCCCAGCGCCGATTGTTGGTTGTGCCGGGTTTGCAGGAACGCGACCTTGGCCTGCAGTTCGCTCAGGCCCTGGGGGGTGACGTAGTTGGGCTGCGCACTGATCTGCCGTTCCACGGGTTGGTCGGCCTGGGCGGCAGTCAGCTCTTCATTGACGAAGGCTCGGCTCATGGGAGTTCTCCCGTAATGGAGTTTGGGCCATGGTCGCAGCCTTTTGGTTTCGGGCCATGTCTGAAAGCGACTTACTGCGAGCGATAGGCTCGCGCGGCGTCGCGGTCTTTTTCCTGTTGCCAGGCGCGTTCGCGTTCGTCCCAGTGACGCTGCCGATAGTCATTGCGATCCTGGTTTTCCAGCATGGCCTGGCACTGGCGAAAACCGTCGCTCCAGCCCTCGGCGTATTGCGGGTCCTTGAGGTAGCGTGGCACGTTCTTGCGAAATTCGCCGTTGATCGCCCCGGCGGCCTGGCGACCGCTGGCGCAGCCATCATCGAAGCCGTCGGCGAAGGCCGGTGGATAACCCTGCTTGAGCAACTGCTCGTGGGTCGTCTCACAACCGGCGATCAACACCAGCAACGCCGCCACTACTGCATACCGCCACATCTCTGACTCCCACGCCGCTCAACGGCTCATAGAGAAAGTCTAGAAGGGGATTCGTCAGTGGTTTGTGAAAGCACGGTGAGAATGCTACCGGGCATCAGTAGTGGTACCACTTCAGTTCCAGCATCACCTCGTTTTCCGCGGTGGCCAGGTGGCTGAACTCGCGCTGGGCGCTCAGGCGCAGGCCCAGGTTGCGCGACAGCTCCCATTGCTGGTTGAGGCTCAGGCTGCGGCGTACCTCGCCATTGGTGAAGTAATCACCCTTGGCTTCGAGGCTGAAATTGCCCAGCGGGTTTTTCCAGAGCAGGCCGGTGTTGAAACCGGCCGCCGGGGTGATGAAACCGGCGAAATCGGCGTTGTGCTCGACGCGCACGGTGCCCAGGGCGAAGCCGAGCATATTCTCGCTGAGCTGCCAGGTGCCGCCACCGCCACCGTTGACATGGCTGACCAGGGTTTCATCGTCGTGTTTGCCCGGCACCCGCTCCAGGCCGCCGGTGACCTGCCAGGACCAGGGTTGCAACAGTTCGTTGCGCGGCGTCAGCGAACGAATGGTCGCCAGGTCCAGTTGCTGCAGCTGCCAGTGGTTGCCTTCGTACTGGCGCAGTTTCATCTGCAGGATTTCGATCTGTGCGCCCAGGGGGAAGCCTTCGGCGTTGTCGTTGAGGTCGTGATAGGCCATGCGCAGCCCGTATTCGCCAAAGGCCTGGTCGCCGCGGGTGCCTACGCCGACCTGCCAGGTGCGCGACTCATGGCCGTCTTCCGGCAGGCCAGGGCGCTCGATGGACAGTTCAGGCGGTGGGTTGCGGTTGATCGCCCGCAACAGCTCGAAACTGCGCTGCGCACGTTGCGGGTCGCGTTCCTGGCCGTTGGCCCGGTAGCGCTCAAGACGATAGGCCGCATCGATGATCAGCGCCTGGCGGTCCCGTGGCAGGGCCTTGAAGGCCGGCTCCTGCAGCTGTTGCTGGTCGGCGCTGACCTTCAGCACCCATTGCTGTTCGTCGTTGCTCAGCGGCTTGGCGCGCTCCAGCAGCTCACGTTCGCGGGACGGGCGGTATTCGATCTTCTCCACCAGGCCGGCTTCCTTGACCGCCTTGACGGTGTCGGTGGGAATCGCCGTCAGCGGGAACTGTTCGGTCAGGCGCAGGCTGGGGCGCGCCACTTGCAGCAGCTCGAGCAAGCGGTAGGAGCAGTTCTCGTCGAAGAAGAAGTAGTCGAACTTGATCTGCTTCAGTTCCCAGACGTGCTCGACCATGCGTTCGGTTTCGGCCTGGGTCAGGTTCAGCCGGTATTCCCACAGGTCGCGGTTTTCCAGGCTGCGGTATTCCGAGAGCTTCTCCTGGTAGGGCACCAGGGCGAACAGCCCGGGGTAGCCGCCCATCAGGCCTTTCCAGGCGTAGAGAATGCTGTTGTCCGAGCCTTCGATATAGGCGCCGAAGTTGATCGCGTAGCTGAGCAGGGCGGTGTGGTTGCTTTGCACGTCGGCCTGGTCGATGCGCAGCAGGGTATGGCCGAACATCGACGACGGACTGTTCAGGTAGGCCGCCGGGAAAATCATCACCGTGCTGTGGGGCGAGACATCCTTGAACCACTGGTTGAACTCATTGCAGTCCACTGCCGGCAGATCGCTCAGGTTCAGTTGGGCCTTGAGCCAGCGGGTGCGGGCGGGGTACACGCATTGGGCATGCTGGTTGCCGCTGTTGGCAGGGGCGTAGAGCGCGTCAATGGTGGCCTTGAGCTCGGCGTCGGGGTGTTCGGCGCCGTTGGCGGCGAGGAAAAACTTCGGGTCGCTGACATAGCTGCGCCAGCCACCGAGCTTGGCGGTTTCGTAGTGGCCAAGGGAAATCCAGAACGGATCGTTGGCCAGTTGCTGCAAACGTGAGTGGTCGATATGTGGCGCGGCGGACAGCGGGGCGCAGACACAGAGCGCCAGGGAGGCAAGGCGTTTGAGCATGGTGGGCAACTTGAGTCGGAAAAAACAAAGACTCGGGAGGAGTCATGTCCGAAAAACAAAAGCCCGCTCCCCGAAAAGAGCGGGCGGGTCGAGATTAAGCCGGGGTGGCGTACTTGGCCAGGCGTGCATCGCTTTTCAGTACGGCCAGGGTGTTGGTGTGCACATCTTCCGCGGTCACGTCGGCTTTGCTGAAGATCTGCTGGAAGTGCTCGTGGGTGACGGCGGCGAAGTGCGCGCGGTCTTCAGGAGCGACGCCCAGGACCACGGCGTAGGTGGTCAGCGCTTCGCCTTCACCTTTGGCCATGTCTTCGGAGAGCTCGTTCATCATGCCATTCATGGCAAACCAGGATTTGCCGCCGTAAGTCAGCGCGCTGTTGGTCGAGCAGCCGTTGGTGCCGGAAGTCATACCGAAGGTCGCGTTACCGGAGGTGCCGTTGGTGGTGGAGGCCAGGAAGTGAGCCGGAGTGCCGCGCTGCCCTTCGAACAGCAGGTTGCCCCACCCACAATCCGGACCGCCTGGCGCTTGGGCCATTGCATTGATGGAAACAGCGGTGAAGAGAGTACCGAGAAGAATCCGTTTCATAGCTTTGTTCTCTTTGTGTGCAAACCAATGGACAAGGGTTCTGGCCCATGTCGGCGCCAGTGGGCCGGTTATTAGTCCAGCCGCGCAGCTTGGAGTTTAGGCAGATTCCAAGGGTTCCGTGTTTTTTTGCATGACATTCCTTGAAATAGACGGTTTTTATGCTGTCTGCGTGGCGCCTGGGATCTGTCCGCGCTTTCGCTTCCTCGCGCCTTGCCAGCCGCTGTACCCGGCGCCAGAATGCCCCATCTGCCCCGCCTGATGTAAGGAAGCCCGATGCCTGATCCTGTTGCTGCCAGCTTGCGTCTAGCGCCCGAAGCGCTGACCCGTCCGTTTTCCGCTGAACAGTTCAGCTTCTCGACCACCAATGATTTGGAGCCCTTTCGCGGTGTGCTTGGCCAGGAACGCGCGGTTGAAGCCTTGCAGTTCGGCGTGGCGATGCCACGCCCCGGTTACAACGTCTTTGTCATGGGCGAGCCCGGCACTGGCCGCTTCTCTTTCGTCAAACGCTACCTGAAGGCTGAGGGCAAACGCCTGCAGACCCCGTCCGACTGGGTCTACGTCAACAATTTCGATGAGCCGCGCGAGCCTCGCGCGCTGGAGCTGCCTTCGGGGGCCGCAGGCGCATTCATCAGTGACATCAACGGCCTGATCGACAACCTGCTGGCGACCTTTCCGGCAGTCTTCGAGCATCCCTCCTATCAACAGAAGAAAAGCGCCATCGACCGCGCGTTCAACCAGCGTTACGACCGTGCCCTCGATGTGATCGAGCGCCTGGCGCTGGAGAAGGACGTCGCGCTGTACCGCGACAGCAGCAATATCGCCTTCACCCCGATGCTCGACGGCAAGGCGCTGGACGAGGCCGAGTTCGCGCAACTGCCCGAGGCCGATCGCGAGCGTTTCCATGAGGATATTTCCGCCCTGGAAGAGCGTCTCAACGAAGAGCTGGCGAGCCTGCCGCAGTGGAAGCGCGAGTCGAGCAACCAACTGCGTCATCTCAACGAAGAAACCATCACCCTGGCCTTGCAGCCGCTGCTGGCGCCGCTGTCCGAGAAGTACGCGGAAAACGCCGGTGTGTGTGGCTACCTGCAAGCCATGCAGGTGTACCTGCTCAAGACCGTGGTCGAGCAACTGGTGGACGACAGCAAGACCGACGCCGTGGCCCGCAAGCTGCTGGAAGAACAGTACGGCCCGAGCCTGGTGGTCGGTCACCCGGCCAGTGGCGGCGCGCCAGTGGTGTTCGAGCCGCACCCGACCTACGACAACCTGTTTGGCCGCATCGAATACAGCACCGACCAGGGCGCGCTGTACACCACTTACCGGCAGCTGCGTCCGGGTGCCCTGCATCGGGCCAACGGCGGTTTCCTGATTCTCGAAGCCGAGAAGATGCTCAGCGAACCCTTTGTCTGGGATGCCCTCAAGCGTGCCCTGCAATCGCGCAAGCTGAAGATGGAGTCGCCGCTGGGCGAACTGGGGCGCCTGGCCACCGTGACCCTGACCCCGCAACACATCCCGTTGCAGGTCAAGGTCGTGATCATCGGTGCCCGCCAGCTGTACTACACGCTGCAGGACCTGGATCCGGACTTCCAGGAAATGTTCCGCGTGCTGGTGGACTTCGATGAAGACATCCCGATGGTGGACGAGAGCCTCGAACAGTTCGCCCAGCTGCTGAAAACCCGCACCTCCGAGGAGGGCATGGCGCCGCTGACCGCGGACGCGGTGGCGCGCCTGGCGACCTACAGCGCCCGACTGGCGGAACACCAGGGGCGTTTGTCGGCGCGTATTGGCGATCTGTTCCAGCTGGTCAGCGAGGCGGACTTCATCCGTCACCTGGCCTCGGACGAGATGACCGATGCCGGGCACATCGAACGGGCGCTCAAGGCCAAGGCCACGCGCACCGGGCGGGTCTCGGCGCGGATTCTCGACGACATGCTGGCGGGGATCATTCTGATCGACACCGATGGCGCGGCCGTGGGCAAGTGCAACGGCCTGACGGTGCTGGAAGTGGGCGACTCGGCCTTTGGTATTCCGGCGCGGATTTCCGCCACGGTGTATCCGGGGGGCAGCGGTATCGTCGACATCGAGCGCGAGGTCAATCTCGGTCAGCCGATTCACTCCAAGGGCGTGATGATTCTCACCGGCTACCTGGGCAGCCGTTACGCGCAGGAATTCCCCCTGGCGATCTCGGCGAGCATCGCCCTGGAGCAATCCTACGGTTACGTCGATGGCGACAGTGCATCGCTGGGCGAGGCGTGCACGCTGATCTCGGCTTTGTCGAAAACCCCGCTCAAGCAATGTTTTGCCATTACCGGATCGATCAACCAGTTCGGCGAGGTGCAGGCGGTTGGCGGGGTCAACGAGAAGATCGAAGGCTTCTTCCGCCTCTGCGAAGCGCGGGGCCTGACGGGCGAGCAGGGCGCCATCATTCCTCACGCCAACGTTGCCACCCTGATGCTCGACGAGAAGGTACTGGCGGCGGTCCGCGCCGGGAAATTCCACGTGTATGCCGTGCGCCAGGCTGACGAGGCCCTGAGCCTGCTGGTCGGCGAGCCCGCGGGCGAGCCGGATGCGGATGGCCAGTTCCCGGAAGGCAGTGTCAACGCACGGGTGGTGGAGCGTCTGCGGGTTATCGCGGAAATGATCAGCGAGGACGATCTCAAGGAAGCGGAAAAAGAGCAGGCGCAAGAAGCATTGGCGCAAACCAAGCCGGCATGAGCCATGCCGCGGCGAGGGCTCGGCCTTCGTCGCGGCGCCGGTCCGCTGGCGTCAATTTTCTCGAGTAGACCATTCGGCGCCTGTTCGGCCGGTCAACTTTGCTTCTCAGTCTTTTCTTCCTATTCTCAGGGCAGGAGAACGACAGTCGTCACTGGATCGAAACAGTCTTCACATGAGGGCTGAATACCGGATCTACCGAGGGTCGCCGCCATGTCGCGCAACCTCTGCCTTACCCGCCAGTGTCTTGGCCTGGTCACCCGTATCGAGTGCAGTATCCGCCCGCTGGCGGGAGATAACGGAATGTGGACCCTACTGTTCGCGGCCGGAATGGCCGGCGAACAACCTTCGGCCATCAAGGCCCAGGGACCTTTCTGCGGTCCCAGCGTGGCCGAATCCATCCTTGATTCCATCGTCGAAAGCCTCACCACCCACGGCTATGAGCTGGCCGACGACCCGCAGATCTGGTGCCTGCACCTTCAGGCGCAACTACGGCAGATCAATGGCGAACGCTGCCGCCATTGACGCAATCTCCCGTTAATCCCTACCGCTGAGTCCTACTCGGCGGGTGGTGGGTTCTCCAGCTTGTCGAGCTTGACCTCAAAGCCATATTCGACGGTGTTGAGCTCGCTGCGCTGGTAGGTTTCCAGTTCGCTGGGCTGCCCATAGAAGTAATGCACGTCGAACGAGGCCGAACCTTTTGCCGGCGCCTCATGGCTGACCGCAAGAATCTCCTTCAGGTACTGACCGCTGCTGTCCTTGGCGTAGAAGCGCCAGGCCTCGGCCGGGAACAGGCGCTGGTCGACGACCAGCGCATTGCCCCGCAGCTCCAGCCCTTTGGGCAGTTGGCTGACCGGCAAGGCTTTCTTTTCGATGCTGGCCAGAAACAGCGGGATCGCACCGACGGCGTAAGCCGGGGTTTCCGGAAACAGGGTCAGGTCGTAAGTGATCGAGCTGCGCAACGGATCGACCTCGACCGCCTCCGATGGCAGTTCGATGGGCTCGCCGCGTTTGCCATTTTCGTTCTGGGTGAAGAAGGTCACCGGGCTGTCGCTGGTAGAGAAGGACGTGCCCAGCAACTCGTCATTGAAGGTTTTCGGGTGGTCGAACTCGATCCGCGCCGCGCTGGCGTCCTCGGTGGATTGATGCACGATCACGCTTTTTTTCAAGGTTTCTTCGTCGAGGTTGGCGTCCTTGAGGTAGTTCGGTGCCTGATCGTCATACACCACTACCGGCATGGGCAGGGGCTGGATCTTGCTGTCGGTGGTCAGAGGGTCGAAGCGTCGTACCGGCAGATCGAGGTCTTTGCGGGTGACGGTGGCTGCGGAGAAATCCAGCACGTTGACTTCGAGCTTGTCGATCAGGCCGTTGAAATACACCTTGGTGTAATGGCTGTGCTGTTCGCGCTCGAAGGTTTTGCGCTCCTCTTCAAGCTGCTGCTCGAACGCTTGGCTCCAGGCCTTCTGCTTCTGCATTTCGGCGAGCTGTTTGGCGTAGAAGGCAATCTGTTGGCTGTTCTCGTTGATCGACCCGGAGCGCGAAAGGATCTGGCCGGTAGTGTCGCGTGCCTGCACCAGCAACGGGTTGAGCGGCGTCTCGCTGAGCTCGGGCGATAGCGGGGCGCTGTTGGTCAGTTCGATTTCGGCGCTGTTCTTGTCCAGGGACAGCAATTTTACGCTGACATTCTTGTCGCTGCGTTGCTTGCCGATATCGGCCTTGCCCAGCTCGAACGTTAAGACCTGATGTGGTGCTATCACTTCGGCCTTGCCCTGCAGCGTCACAGGTTGGGGCTGGTCCTTGTTTTCGACTTCCAGGCCTTCGATGAACGGGTAGGTCACCGTCAGGTCATCCGGATTGGTCAGGTTGGAGCTGGACGGGCTCAGCTGGATGCCGGGATCGGTTTCCGACCATTCGGGCTGGAAGGCAATGACCTTGCCGTTGCTCAGGGTCACGGACTGCCATTCCAGGCCGTGGGGGAAGGGGAACTGCGCCGGCATGTTGAAGCTGAAGGGGAACACCGGTTGCAGGTCGGTCAGGTAGTCGGAATTGGAGGTCTTGCGTAGTACGAACAGGCCGTTGAGGTAAGTGTCGACCAGGGCCTGCGGGCTGGGGTAGTGCTTGAGCAGAGCCAGGGCGTCATCGCCGTATTCGGTCTCGATGGGCTTGTTCTTGAGCCGCAGTTGCGCGCGTTCGAGCAGCAGCAGCGAACCGCCCAGGTCGGCGATGGCGTCCTTGAGCTTGGGGTCCTGGATGGCGTCCAGGGATTGTTCGAACTGTGCGGTTTTCTGTTCCAGGCTGACTTGCTGCTTCTCTTCGCTGGGTGAGCAGCCGCTGCTGAGCAGTACCGCGATACACAGGCCGGTACCCGCCAAAGGCAATCGCAAATCCATTCTCCAGGCTTCCTGTCCGATGTCATTGAGCTGTTCAAGTGATTCCGACACTAGCAGAAAAACGCTTTGGCAGACGCGCAGGTAATGGATTTGGTTGCGGTTTATGGGCTTTTGGCCGGCTGATATACTCGCCGCCATTTTCAGACCTGTGTGAGATTCAATGGAACGTTTTATCGAGAATGCAATGTACGCCTCGCGCTGGCTGCTGGCGCCGATCTACTTTGGTCTGTCGTTGGGGCTGCTAGCCCTGGCCTTGAAGTTTTTCCAGGAAGTCTTTCACGTCATCCCCAACGTGTTCACCATGGCCGAGTCCGACCTGATCCTGGTGCTGCTGTCGTTGATCGACATGGCGCTGGTGGGGGGCCTGCTGGTGATGGTGATGATCTCCGGCTACGAGAATTTCGTGTCTCAGCTGGACATCGACGAGGACAAGGAAAAGCTCAGCTGGCTGGGCAAGATGGACTCCTCCTCGCTGAAGATGAAGGTGGCCGCGTCCATCGTGGCGATCTCCTCGATCCATCTGCTGCGGGTATTCATGGACGCGAAGAACATCGAGCCGCAGTACCTGATGTGGTACGTGATCATCCACATGACCTTCGTGATTTCGGCTTTCGCCATGGGC
>NZ_JACNAC010000077.1:0-22707 GCF_017349775.1 Pseudomonas sp. GW460-12-10-14-TSB1 | reverse complement strand
AGTGTGATCATTGCCCTGGCAGCCCTCGCGCTGCTGATGTTGGCTGCTTACCGTGGCTACAGCGTTATCCTCTTTGCCCCCATCGCCGCCCTCGGCGCCGTCCTGCTCACCGACCCGTCCGCCGTGGCGCCCGCCTTCACCGGTGTGTTCATGGAGAAGATGGTCGGCTTCATCAAACTCTACTTCCCGGTATTCCTGCTCGGCGCGGTGTTCGGCAAGCTGATCGAGCTGTCGGGCTTCTCCCGCTCCATCGTCGCGGCGGCCATCCGCCTGCTCGGCACCCGCCAGGCGATGCTGGTGATCGTGCTGGTCTGCGCCCTGCTGACCTACGGCGGCGTCTCGCTGTTCGTGGTGGTGTTCGCGGTCTATCCGTTCGCCGCCGAGATGTTCCGCCAGAGCAATATCCCCAAGCGCCTGATCCCGGCGACCATCGCCCTCGGTGCGTTCTCCTTCACCATGGATGCCCTGCCCGGCACCCCGCAGATCCAGAACATCATCCCCAGCACCTTCTTCAACACCACCGCCTGGGCCGCGCCCTGGCTGGGGGTGATCGGTACCATTTTCGTGTTCTGCGCCGGCATGCTGTTCCTGCAGCGCCAGCGCAACAAGGCGCACAAGGCCGGTGAAGGCTACGGCAGCGACCTGCGCAACGAGCCGGAAACCGCCGCCGATCTGCAGCTGCCCAACCCCTGGATCGCCCTGTCGCCACTGTTGCTGGTGGGCCTGATGAACCTGCTGTTCACCCACTGGATTCCCCTGTGGTACGGCAAGACCCACAGCCTGGCCCTGGCCGGCATGGCCGCCCCGGTGCAGACCGATGTCACTAAGCTCACTGCCATCTGGGCGGTCCAGGCCGCCTTGCTGGTGGGCATCATCGTGGTCCTGGTTTGCGGCTTCTCGGCCATTCGCGGCAAGCTCGCCGAGGGCAGCAAGAGCGCGGTCAGCGGTGCCCTGCTGGCGGCGATGAACACCGCTTCGGAATACGGCTTCGGCGCGGTGATCGCCTCCCTGCCGGGCTTCCTGGTGCTGTCGGACTGGCTGAAAAGCATCCCCAACCCGCTGGTCAACGAAGCCATCACCGTGACCCTGCTGGCCGGCATCACCGGCTCCGCCTCGGGCGGCATGAGCATCGCCCTGGCGGCCATGTCGGAGACCTTCATCAGCGCCGCCCACGCCGCCAACATCCCCCTGGAAGTGCTGCACCGCGTGGCCGCCATGGCCAGCGGCGGCATGGACACCCTGCCGCACAACGGCGCGGTGATCACCCTGCTGGCGGTCACCGGCCTGACCCACCGCCAAGCCTACAAGGACATTTTCTGCATTACGCTGATCAAGACCCTGGCCGTCTTCGTCGTGATCGCCACTTTCTACGCCACCGGCATTGTGTGAGGTATTCATGAGCAATCTTGCGGGCAAGACCGCCCTCGTCACCGGCTCCACCAGCGGCATCGGCCTAGGGATAGCCCTGAGCCTGGCCAAGGCCGGCGCCAACCTGATCCTCAACGGCTTCGGCGACGCCTCGACGGTGATCGCCGAGGTCGCGCGCCTCAACAAAGACCGCGGCGGCAAGGTCGGCCATCACCCGGCCGACGTCAGCGACCCGGCGCAGATCGCCGATATGCTCGCCTACGCCGAGCGCGAGTTCGGCGGCGTCGACATCCTGGTCAACAACGCCGGCATCCAGCATGTGGCGGCGGTGGAAGAATTCCCGGTGGAGCGCTGGGACTCGATCATCGCCATCAACCTGTCGTCGGTGTTCCACAGCACCCGCCTGAGCCTGCCGGGCATGCGCGCCAAGGGCTGGGGGCGGATCGTCAACATCGCCTCGGTGCATGGCCAGGTCGGCTCCGTGGGCAAGGCCGCCTATGTGGCGGCCAAGCACGGGGTGATCGGCCTGACCAAGGTGGTCGGCCTGGAGACCGCCACCAGTAACGTCACCTGCAACGCCATCTGCCCGGGCTGGGTCCTGACCCCGCTGGTGCAGAAACAGATCGACGACCGCGCCGCCGCAGGGGTCGACCCGCAACAGGCGCAGCACGACCTGCTGGCGGAAAAACAGCCGTCCCTGGAGTTCGTCACGCCTTCGCAGTTGGGCGAGTTGGTCCTATTCTTGTGCAGTGAGGCCGGCAGCCAGGTGCGTGGCGCAGCGTGGAATATCGACGGCGGCTGGCTGGCGCAGTAAACGCGATCCCTGTAGCTGCTGCCGAAGGCTGCGATAGGTCCGAAGGACCTCCGCAACCTGAGACCGCCACGACCGTTCCGGTCGATCGCAGCCTGCGGCAGCGGCTACAGAGTTGGAACAGCTTTGTGTGTGCACCAGAAAAACAAGAGGCCACCCATGTCCGAATTACTCTGGCAACCCAGTGCCGAGCGCATCAGCAAGACCCGCATGGAAGCCTTCCGGCGCTTGATCAATCACCGTTATGACCTGGACATCGACGACTACCCGGCCCTGCACCAATGGAGCATCGAGCAGCGCGAAGCCTTCTGGCAGGCCATAGTCGATTTCTTCGATGTCGAGTTCCATGCGCCCCCCAGCGCGGTGCTGATCGAAGGCAGCAGCATGCCCGCCGCCCAGTGGTTTCCCGACGCCACCCTGAACTTCGCCGAACACCTGCTCAAGCGCCGTGACGATGGCGTCGCGGTGGTGGCGATCAACGAGAACGGCCAGCGCGAACAGCTGACCTACAACCAGCTGGCGGCCCATGTCGCCGGCCTGCAACAGAGCCTGCGGGCCGCCGGCGTCGGCCTCGGCGACCGGGTCGCCGCCTGCATGCCCAATACCTGGCAGACCCTGGTGGGCATGCTCGCCACCACCAGTCTCGGGGCCGTCTGGTCCAGCTCCTCGCCGGACTTCGGCACCCAGGGGGTGATCGACCGCTTCGGCCAGATCGAACCCAAGGTGCTGATCACCTGCGCCGGCTACCGCTACGCCGGCAAACAGATCGACCAGACGGCCAAGGTCAACGAAATCCTCGAACGCCTGCCATCCCTGCAACAGCTGATCATCGTGCCTTACGCCCAGCCTGAAGCTCGCACCGAAGACTTCCGCACCTCGGCCAGGGTCGCGCTGTGGGATGAGTTCTATCGCCCCGGCGGCGAGCCTCAGTTCGTCGCCGTGCCCTTCGCCCATCCGCTGTACATCCTCTATTCCAGCGGCACCACCGGCGTGCCCAAGTGCATCATCCACAGCACCGGTGGCGTGCTGTTGCAGCACCTCAAGGAGCACGGCCTGCACACCGACCTGCACGCAGGCGAAGTGCTGTTCTACTACACCACCTGCGGCTGGATGATGTGGAACTGGCTGGCCTCCGCTCTGGCGGTGGGCGCCACGGTGCTGCTGTACGACGGCTCGCCGTTCCACCCGGCGCCCGAACACTTGATCGACCTGATCGACCAGGAAGGTATCAGCGTCTTCGGCACCAGCCCCAAGTACCTGGTGGCCCTGGAAAAGGCTGGCATCGAGCCACGCCAAAGCCATTCCCTGGCCAGCCTCAAGACCCTGCTCAGCACCGGCTCGCCGCTGTCGCCGCAGAGCTTCGACTACGTGTACCGGGCGTTCAAACAGGACCTGTGCCTGGCCTCGATGTCCGGCGGCACCGATATCATTTCCTGCTTCATCATCGGTAACGCGCTGTTGCCGGTGCACCGCGGCGAAATGCAGGGCAAGGGCCTGGGCATGGCCGTGGAGGTGTGGAACGACCAGGGCCAGGCGGTGATCGGCGAAAAGGGCGAACTGGTCTGCACCCGGCACTTCCCGGCCATGCCCATCGGCCTGTGGCACGACCCGCGGCACGAGAAGCTGCGCGCCTCCTACTTCAGCCAGTTCCCCGGGGTCTGGGCCCAGGGCGACTACGCCGAGCAACTGGCCCATGGCAGCTGGCTGATTCACGGCCGCTCGGACGCCGTGCTCAACCCCGGCGGCGTGCGCATCGGCACCGCGGAGATCTACCGCCAGGTGGAGAAACTCGAGCAGGTCCTGGAAAGCCTGGCCATCGGTCAGCAATGGGACAACGACGTGCGGGTGGTGCTGTTCGTGCGCCTGCAGGACGGCGTGCGACTGGACGATGCCCTGCAGGAGCAGATCCGCCAGGTGATCCGCGCCAACACCACGCCCCGCCACGTGCCGGCGAAGATCCTCGCGGTCAGCGACATTCCCCGGACCATCAGCGGCAAGATCGTCGAACTGGCGGTGCGCAACGTGGTGCACGGGCTGCCGGTGAAAAACACCGATGCCCTGGCCAACCCCGAGGCGCTGGAGCAGTTTCGCGATCGGGTGGAATTGCGCAGCTAGGCCTTGAGGGCCCTATCGCGGGCAAGCCTCGCTCCTACAGAAGCGCGTGTTGATCGCCATGGTGTGTACGACTCCCCCTGTAGGAGCGAGGCTTGCCCGCGATGAGGCCGGACGTGCTCAACACAAATTCCACCCCCCCGCGAAACGGGCCATCCGCGGAAATCGCTGCCCCTGTAGCCGCTGCCGCAGGCTGCGATCGGCCCCGCAGGGGCCGCAAACCTGGCGACGCAGTCTGCCTGACGGATCGCGGATACCACCCTTGCGCCGGCTACGCCGTCGATCGCAGCCTGCGGCAGCGGCTACAATGCCGGCGTGATGCACGCTCAGGACACCCCCGACATGAACGCCCCCACCTCCGGCAGCGAAGCCGAAACCCTGATTGCCCGGCTGGACTGGGCCGCCACGCCGCTGGGCGCGGTCGACCACTGGCCGCAGAGCCTGCGCACCGCGGTGGACATCGTGATCCACTCGCCGATGCCGATGCTGCTGTTGTGGGGCGCGCAGCTGACGCAGATCTACAACGACGGCTTCGCCCTGCTGGCCGGCAACAAGCACCCCGGCGCCTTCGGCCAGTCGGCCCACCTGACCTGGCCGGAACTCAAGGACTTCGCCGCACCGATCTACAGCGCCGTGCTGCAAGGCCAGGTACGCACCTTCAGCGAAAAACCCTTCACCCTGCAGCGCCACGGCCGTGAGTCGGAGGTCTGGCTGGACCTGACCTACAGCCCGATCCGCGACGAAAGCGGCGAGGTCGCCGGAATCCTGGTCACCAGCATCGAAACCAACGAGCGCCGGCGCATCGCCCTGGAACTGGAGCAGCGCTCGGCGGCCAGCCTCAAGGCCCAGCACGAAACCGAAGAGCGCCTGCAACTGGCACTGGCGGCGACCGACGCCGTCGGCACCTGGGACTGGGACATCGGCGACGACCGTTTCATCGCCGACGCCCACTTCGCCCAACTGCACAGCATCGACCCGGCCCTGGCCGGGCAACTGCCCATCAGCGAATACCTCAAGGGCGTGCACCCGGAAGACCGCGGCATGGTGGCGCGCAGCATCAAGCACTGCATCACCCACGGCACCGAGTACGCCGAGGAATACCGCCTGCAACAGCCCGACGGCCAGATCCGCTGGGTCTTCGCCCGCGGGCGCTGCTACAAGGATCACCACGGCCGGCCGGTGCGTTTCCTCGGCGCCGCCCTGGACCTGACCGACCGCAAGCAGATGGAACAGGCACTGCGCCAGAGCCAGACCGAGCTGCAGCTGATCATCAACGCCATGCCGGTGCTGATCGGCTACGTCGACCACGAAGAGCGCTTTCGCCTGAACAACAGCGCCTACCTCGACTGGTACGGCTTGACCCCGCAGGAACTGTACGGCCGGACCATCCGCGAGGTGATCGGCGACGCCCTCTACGCCACCCGCGCCGACAAGATCGCCGCCGCCCTGGCCGGCAAGCCCTGCAGCTTCGAAGCCAAGACGCCGCACCGCGACGGGCGCACGCGGCATGCGCTGATGAAGTACCTGCCGCGCTACGGCGCCGACGGCGCGATCAATGGCTTCTACATCTTCGTGATCGACGAAACCGAGCGCAGACAGACCGAGGAGGCCCTGCGCCACCTCAACGAAACCCTGGAAGAACGGGTGGCCGAGCGCACCCAGGCGCTGGCCGCCGCCAACCAGCGCCTGCAGAGCGAGATGTTCGAGCGCGAGCGCGCCGAAAACGCCCTGCGCCATGCGCAGAAGATGGAAGCCGTGGGCCAGCTCACCGGTGGTATCGCCCACGACTTCAACAACATGCTCACCGGTATCATCGGCAGCCTGGAGCTGATGCAGCGCTACATCGACGACAATCGCAGCGCCGAGATCGGCCGTTTCACCGAGGCCGCGATGTCCTCGGCCAAGCGCGCCGCTGCCCTCACCCATCGCCTGCTGGCGTTTTCCCGGCGCCAGTCGCTGGACCGCCGGCCACTGGAACCGAACCAGCTGGTGCGTTCGCTGCACGACCTGTTCAACCACACCAAGGGCGAACATATCGAGCTGCAGATGAACCTGGGCGACAACGTCTGGTCGATCAACAGCGATGCCAGCCAGCTGGAAAACGCCCTGCTCAACCTGGTGATCAACGCCCGCGACGCCATGCCCGACGGCGGCGTGCTGACCATCGAGACCGCCAACAGCTACCTCAACGGCAGCGACCTGGGCACCCTGGAACCGGTCAAGGCCGGCGACTACGTGATGCTCGGCGTCAGCGACAACGGCGCCGGCATGACCCCGCGGGTGCTGGCCAAGGCCTTCGATCCGTTCTTCACCACCAAGCCCATCGGCCAGGGCACCGGCCTGGGGCTGTCGATGATCTATGGCTTCGCCCAGCAATCCGGCGGCCACCTGACCATCACCAGCGAACCGGGCCAGGGCACCTGCGTGCGCCTGTACCTGCCGCGCCTGCACAGCGCCGTGCAGGCCGACAGCCCGGCACCGGCCAGCGTCGAAGCGCCGTACGCGGTGGCCGGCGAATCGGTGATGCTGGTGGAAGACGACCCGGCGGTGCGCATGCTGGTGCTCAACGTGCTGCGCGAGCTGGGCTACACCGCCTTCGAGGCCGAGGACGCCAAGAGCGCGCTGCCCTTGCTGGAGTCCGAGCGGCGCGTCGACCTGCTGGTGACCGATGTCGGCCTGCCGGGCATGAACGGCCGGCAACTGGCGGAAATCGCCCGCCAGCAGCGGCCGCAGCTCAAGGTCCTGTTCATGACCGGCTACGCGGAAAAGGCCGCCGAGCGCCAGGGCTTTCTCGACGCTGGCATGGACCTGATCGCCAAGCCGTTTTCCATCGAGGCGCTGGCCCAGAAGATTCGTCAGATGATCGGCCAGCAGGGCTGATTTCAGGCATAATCCGCGACCGCCGTCCGCACCGTTCCAAGGTAACCGCCCCATGAAAGCCCAAGCCCGCCACATCCTGGTGAAAACCGCCGAAGAGGCCGAACAGCTCAAGCAGCGCATCGCCAAGGGTGAAGCCTTCGACGTGCTGGCGAAGAAATACTCCACCTGCCCCTCCGGCAAACGCGGCGGCGACCTGGGTGAAGTACGGCCGGGGCAGATGGTCGGGGCCATCGACCAAGTGATCTTCAAGAAGCCCCTGCGCACCGTGCACGGGCCGATCAAGAGCAAGTTCGGTTATCACCTGGTGCAGGTGTTCTACCGCGATTGACGCATCCCGCGTGACCGCCGCGCGACTGCGCCTGTAGCCGCTGCCGCAGGCTGCGATAAGGGCCGAAGGACCTTCAGCGATCTTGAGTACGCCACGACCGTTCCGGTCGATCGCAGCCTGCGGCAGCGGCTACAGGGATTGCATCAGGCTCTTGGGATCAACGCCCCCGGCACCTGAATCACCCGGCTCGCCAAACGATGCCCCGCTTCCGCCGCCTGCTCCGGGCTACCGCCGCGCAAGCGACATGCCAGATACGCCGCGCTGAACGAATCCCCCGCCGCCGTGGTATCCACCACCTTTTCCACCCGCTGCGCCGGCACCTCGAACGACTCGCCGCCACAGCGGATCAGGCACGCTTCGGCGCCACGCTTGAGCACCACTTCCGCGGTATCCGGGTAAGCGGCGAACACCGCCGCACTGTCGTCATACCCGAACAACGCCAGCTCGTCATCCACGGTCAGCAACGCCAGATCGACATAGGCCAGCACCTGGCGATAAGCCGCCTGGGCCTGTTCCACCGAAGCCCAGAGCCGTGGCCGATAGTTATTGTCGAAGACGATCCACGCCCCACGCTGGCGCGCCTCGATCAAGGTCTCGATCAGCTTCTTGCGCCCCAACTCGCCCAGCACCGCCAGGGTGATGCCACTGAAATACAGCACATCGTAGGCCGGCAGTGCCGCCAGAATCGGCTCGGCCGCGGGGGTGGTGAAACAGTCGCGCACCGCCGCTTCGTTGCGCCAGTAAAGAAAACGCCGCTCGCCCTTGGCGTCGGTCTGGATGCAGTACAGCCCGGGCAAACGCCCCGGCAGGCGCTGGACCATGCCCAGGCCGATGCCTTCCTCGGCCCAGCTCTGGCACATCGCATCGCTGAAACTGTCGTCACCGAGGGCGGTGACATAGTCGACACAGGCGCCCTCGCCCAATTCACGGGCCAGGTACACCGCAGTATTCAGGGTGTCACCGCCAAAGCTCTGTTGCAGGCTGCCGTCGGCGCGGTGTTGCAGTTCGATCATGCATTCGCCGATCAGGGCGATGCGTTTCCCGGTGTTGGAAGTGTTCATGGTGGAGGTGTCTCTGACAGTTTTTTGTTGTTGGGGAGAACGTCATCGCGGGCAAGTCGGATCGCCGCCCGCTCGCTCCTACAAGGGGGAGTCGTACACACCATGGCGATCAACACCAACCTTGTAGGAGCGAGGCTTGCCCGCGATCACCTGCGCAGCAGGTGCCAGGCCCCACCCTAGAAGCAGGTCTCCATGCTCTCCAGCACATCCAACCGCTCATCCACCAACAACCCGGTACGCCACTTATCAAAGGTCAAACACGGGTGCGAAGTACCGAAAGAAATAATGTCCCCCACCCGCAACTCAACCCCCGGCGCCACCGTCATGAACGCGTGCTGGTCCATCACCGCCGTGACCTTGCAGGCACTGACATCATCGCCCTTGGCCGGCACCACGCCCGGCTTGTAGCGCAGCAACGGCACCGGCAAGCCGGCGTCATAAGCCACGTCGCGCTTGCCCAGGGCGATCACCGCAAACCCCGGCTCCGGCAAGGACTGCACATGGGCCCAGACTTCCAGTGCCGGGCGCAGGCCTTCGTGCAGGTCGCTGCGACGGTCGAGCACGCAGCACTGCGCCTCTTTGTAGATGCCATGGTCATGAGCCACATAACTGCCGGGCCGCAGCACACTGAGGAAACGCCCCTGGGCGTTCTGCGCCTCGAAGGATTCGGCGATCAGGTCATACCAGGCCGACCCCGACGCGGTGATGATCGGCTTATCGATGGCGAACAACCCGTCGTCCTGCAACTGCACCGCCAGGCGCACCAGGGACGCGGCGAACTCACGAATGCCAGTCACGGCGTGATCGCCATGGATCACCCCCTCATAGCCCTCGATGCCGCACAAGGCCAAGGCCGGCTGCGCCTGGATCGCCTTCGCCAGTTCCAGTACTTCCTGCTCGCTGCGGCAACCACAACGCCCGCCGACCACGCCGTATTCGATCATCACGTTCAGGCGCACCCCGCGCGCGGCGAAGAACTGCCCGAGGTCGGCGACGTTGTCCGGATGATCGACCATGCAATAGAAGTCGAAGGCCGGGTCGGCCAGCAGCTCAGCGATCAGCCCCATGTTCGGCGTACCCACCAGCTGGTTGGCCATCAACACCCGGCGTACACCGTGGGCGTAGGCCGCGCGGGTCTGCACCGCGGTGGCCAGGGTGATGCCCCAGGCGCCCGCCTCCAACTGCCGACGGAACAGTGCCGGGGTCATGCTGGTCTTGCCATGGGGCGCCAGCTCGGCGCCGCTGTCGCTGACGAACTTCTGCATCCAGCGAATGTTGTGTTCCAGCGCCGCGCGGTGCAGCACCAGGGCCGGCAGGCTGACATCGCGCACCAGGCTGACGCCAGGTTGGGCAGCGCCCTTTTCCACCGCTGCGTTGGTCAATACAGAAGACATATTCGAACTCCTTACAGTGCAGCCATTGGGGCTGACGCTAGTCGTTGATGCGACGGGCCAGGCGATTCGCGCTGTCGATCAGCACCCGGCGGTAGTCAGCGTAATTGTTCTGGGCATCGGCCCGTGGCGCGACGATGCACAGGGTGCAGATGCACACCCCGCGCTCGTCCCGCACCGGGGCGGCGAAGCAATGGGTAAAGGTGTCGGCCACGCTGTCGAAGGAAAAGAAACCATCCTCCGTGGCCTGGCGGATTTCCTTCAGGAAAGTCGCCAAAGGCAGGCGTTCCCCGTCGGGGAGAATGAAGTCGCGCTCGTCAATCAACTCGACAATCTGCTCATCGCTCAAATGCCCCAACAACAGCCGCCCGGAAGCGGTCCAGGGAATCGGCGCGTTCTCGCCGATATTCGAGGAAATGCGAAAATGCCGCTCGCCCTCCTTCATCAGCGCCACCGTGTATTTGCGCCCGTTGAGCAGGCACATCTGCGCGGTCTCGCGGGTCTGGCTGACGATCTCCTGCAAGGCCGAGTCGGCCTCGCGGGTCAGATCGAAATGCCGCAGATGGGCCTGCCCCAGGAAGTACAACTGCCGCCCCAGGTACACATGCCCGTCCTGGCCCACCGGCTCCAGAATCCGCCGCTCCAGCAAGGACGCCACCAGCTCGTACACCGTGGATTTGGGGCTGCCGATGCCCTTGGCGATATCGTTGGGGCGCAACGGCTGGCCGATCTCCTTGAGGAAATCGAGAATATCGAATGCCCGGTCCAGCCCCTTGGCCCGGCGCTTGATGGTGTCTTCGGTCATCTGGGTGCAATCCCCTTCATGCGCATCCGGGTCAGGCCTTCTTCTTGTAGGCCACGCAATCGATCTCGACCTTGCAGTCCACCATCATATTCGCCTGCACACAGGCCCGGGCTGGCGCATGCTCCGGCTTGAAGTACTCACCGAACACCTTGTTGAAACTCCAGAAATCCCGCGGATCTTCCAGCCACACCCCGACCCGCACCACATCCTCCAGGCCGTACCCCGCCTCCTCCAGAATCGCCACCACATTGCGCATCGTCTGATGCGTCTGCTCGACGATGCCGCCATGAATAATTTCGCCATCCAGTGCCGGTACCTGACCGGATACATACAACCAACCATCGGCCTCAACGGCACGAGCGAAAGGACGGGGCTGGCCACCGCCGGCGGTGCTGCCGGTGCCGTAGCGAGTGATGCTCATGGGGTGTTCTCCTAAGTAAAGGGAAGGTTGAGCAGAATAAGCCGTTCCTAAAAAGGTGTTTCGCGTCATTCCAGGAGGCTTTTATTCCGCTATAACGGATAAAAATATACAACAACGGAAAACTCACGAAGAGTGTGCCATGGGAAAGAGAGGGATAACAGAGGATAGGCAACACATCTGGAACCAAGGAGATAGAGAACAGGCCTGAAATAAATGCTGCTACACCCATTTATTCAGCCATTAATGACGGCTCGTGTAAGGCGTTTCTGTATCTGGTGTAAACATGCCCTCCAGGCTTGTTATCCCGTTATACGCCTCCTATATTCCGTTTCGTCGCTCCCAACACTGCGACCGGATTTGGCCGTCCGAATCTCCATGAGCAAACCCTAAAATTCCTTCATGGAGCGTCACCGTCATGGATTTCCAACCTCTCACCTCCTCCAACACCGCCAACCACCCCGTCGCCTTTATCAACCCTCAAGCCCCCTTGCTTGACCTGCTGACCTACGCCGGCCTGCGCATCCGTGCTGCCCGGGACATGCTGGACAGCGTGTCCGGCATGACCAGCCGCAACGCCGACGACCTCGACCTGATGCGCTTCTCCAGCGTGGCAACCTTGTTGTTGCAGGACGGATGCGATGTGTTGCACGTGGTTGAACAACGGGCGATGGATCTGCCAGAGCCTTAACCGAACCGCCTTGGCCTTTGCTCTTGCTGTGCTTTGGCTTTGGCTTTGGCTTTGGCTTTGGCTTTTGATCTTGCCCTTGATCTGCCCGCCCCTTTCCCAGAGGCCAAACGCAGGTCTTGCGCAGGGGGCACCTCGGCAGGGATGCCGAGGTAGCCGCCCTCGGCCAGGGATGGCCGATGGCGGCGGCCCCCGGAGCAGGACCGGAGTGAGGGCATGCCGAGCCTAGGCGAGGCACCGAATGGTGGGGCGAGACCTTTTGGTTACTTTTGGGGCGTTTGCCAAAAGTGACCCGCCGTAAGGGCGGAACCATAAGTGGCCGTGACCGCAGGAATGGATATGTACCCGTCCAAAAAATGCAGCGCCAGAACAGATGCCATCGCGGGCAAGCCTCGCTCCTACAGAAGCAGTGATCACATTTGGCGTTACAGATCAGACGTGGTTATGAGGGCCGGCAGATCGCTTTGCCGTCAGAACATTTACCCGTCATCCCCCTGAAAGGCTTGGCTCAGCGCCTGTTAGCCCTCGCTCGAAATATCCAGCCTAAGCAGATAGCCAAAAGCCCACGAGGTCCAAAGGTGCCCAAACCGAAAGCGTGGGTACAGTGGTGTGTCAGCCGATCCAGCAACGCCGTGGTCATCTTGGCGTCGTCAAATACACTCGACCATTCCGAGAAGCTGAGGTTGGTCGTGATGACCACGCTTTTGTTAAGGCTGAACGCCTAATGTGAACCCATCTGCGGCCGATAGTATGCAAGGACCACCAGTATCGACGTCTTATTTCAGGGTTATCAATGGAAATTCCATACAGCATCAGACTTTCATTTTTTGATTTCTGGAAGGGGCTCTTCAAAGGCACGCTTTTCATCCAGAAGCGTTTGCGAGGGCATTTGAAGGAGCAGCAGAAGAACTGGCCAAAGAAGCAACAATACAGCCAAGGATATTTCTATCAGGGCTTGGAAGAACTGGGAATCACAGGCCTGAAGCCTACGGGTTTTCGGTTCAAGCAATACGCCATTGATGAAGAATTGAAGGGCGCTGACGTACTGGACATCGGCAGCAACTGCGGCTTTGTCTCAGTATATTGTTCGCGACTGGCGAAATCCGTGACAGCCGTCGAACTCAACCCTTTTCTCAATAAAGTGGCGAAGGATACCGCGCGTTATTTGAAGCGCGACAATATAGAGTTTATAGAAAGCGATTTTTCGGTATTTGCCACAGATAAAAAATTTGATGTAGTTCTGTCGTTTTCCAATCATCACACCATTGATGGCAACCTCAATATGGGGTTTGAAAACTACATGAAGCGCCTGGTGTCGTTTCTAAAGCCGGGTGGCTACCTACTGTTTGAAAGCCACAATGTTTTCGGACCAGGTAGTGGCGCCGTAGGTGATGACGGTGATATGGACGAAAAAATCAAAATAATGAACACCTATTTCTCCATAGAACGCTATCGAATGGTCAACTGTTACATGCGACACATGATCGATGATGTCGATAAGCTCTTCATTGTTGCGCGGCTCGTGGACAATCCTCCGAAGACGGATTTCCGTCTTGAGCAAGCAATCCGTCGCTATCATTATTGATCCTGCATTCAATTTCTTTGGCTACCTGTGACACCGTCCAAAAACGGCAGCGCCAGCACGGACGCTATCGCGAGCAAGCGCGCTCCTACAGGTCGGTGTCATGCAAAGAAACAGTCGCTACCGTAGCGCCCCATCATTCAAATCGTGGATCAGGTTTGGCGGGCAAGCGCCTGATCGCAGCCTGCGGCAGCGGCTACAGCCCCTCTATCGCAGGCTCCTCCAACCAACGAAACAGCCTTTTGAAGGCCGACGCTCCAGGCCTTAAGGCCATTCTCAAAATTCTGATCCCTATCCCTCAGACAACTTCAATTCCCCGCTCAACGGTGAATGACAAGCGCTAGGTATCGCCCCCTCCCCACTCATTATTGCAATCCCCACAACAGCTCATTGCAAAAGATAGCTAGCTAACTATCAAGACTTCTTATTACCCTCCGGTCTCCAGCCAAATGCTGTCCGCGGGGCTCTAGCCTGCCTATCCGGACAGCATCGATTACTGATGAGGTCACCCATGGAACCAGGCAGTTATCAACTGAGCATGAGCGTGCTCATGACGCCCGACAAAGCCAATTTCTCCGGCAACGTGCATGGCGGCGCCCTGCTCAAGCTGCTCGACGAGGTGGCCTTCGCCTGCGCCAAGCGCTATGCCGGGCGCTATGTGGTCACGCTGTCGGTGGATCAGGTGATCTTCAAGGAGCCGATCCATGTCGGCGAACTGGTGACCTTCCTGGCCTCGGTCAATTACACCGGGCGCACCTCGATGGAGGTCGGGGTCAAGGTGATGACCGAGAACATCCACGAGCGCACGGTGCGCCATACCAACAGTTGCTACTTCACCATGGTCGCCGTCGACCCCGACGGGCGCCCGCACCCGGTGCGCGCCTTCGTGCCGGAAACCGCCATCGAAAAACGCCGCTATGCCCAGGGCTTGCTGCGCAAGCAGCAGCGCCAGGAGCTGCAGGAGCGCTATCGGCAGATCCGCAACTCGGACTGAGCCCGCCCTGCTTGCCTGCCTGAACCCCTGTCTTGCGATTTGCCCAAGGAAAGATCATGAAAATATCGCTGTTGAGTCGCTACGCGACCCTGACCCTCTGCCTTGTCATTAGTGTATTCGGCCTGTTGTATTGGCCCGCCAGCCTCTGGGGCCAGGGGCTGATCGTCCTGGCCGGGGTGCTCAGCCTGGTCGGCCTCAACGACTTGCTGCAAAGCCACCATGCCGTGCGCCGCAACTACCCGATCATCGGCAATATCCGCTACCTGATCGAGTCGATTCGCCCGGAGATCCGCCAGTACCTGCTGGAGGGCGACGACGAAAAGCTGCCCTTCTCCCGCTCGCAGCGTTCGATGGTCTACGCCCGCGCCAAGAACCAGCCCGCGGAAAAGGCCTTTGGCACCCTGGCCGATGTCTATCAGCCCGGCTTCGAGTTCATCAGCCATTCCATGGTCCCGGGCGATGCCTGTGACCCCAGCCAGTTCCGCGTGGTGGTCGGCGGGCCGGACTGCCTGCAGCCCTACAGCGCCTCGGTGTTCAACATCTCGGCCATGAGCTTCGGCGCGCTGAGCGCCAACGCTATCCGCGCCCTGAACAAAGGCGCCCGGCTCGGCGGCTTCGCCCACGACACCGGGGAAGGCAGCATCAGCCCCTATCACCAGGAATTCGCCGGCGACCTGATCTGGGAAATCGGCAGCGGCTACTTCGGTTGCCGCACCCTGGACGGCCATTTCGATGCCCAGCGCTTCTCCGAGCAGGCCAGCCATCCGCAGGTGAAGATGATCGAGATCAAACTCAGCCAGGGCGCCAAGCCCGGCCATGGCGGCATCCTGCCCAAGCACAAGGTCACCGCCGAAATCGCCCAGACCCGTGGCGTGCAGATGGGCCATGACTGTGTGTCGCCGGCGCGGCATTCGCAGTTCAGCACGCCTATCCAGTTGCTGGAATTCATCGTCAAGCTGCGCAACCTGTCCGGCGGCAAGCCGGTGGGCTTCAAGTTCTGCGTGGGGCATCCCTGGGAGTTCATGGCCATCGTCAAGGCCATGCTCGAGACCGGCATCCAGCCGGACTTTATCGTGGTCGACGGCAAGGAAGGCGGCACCGGCGCCGCGCCTCGGGAGTTCACCGACAACATCGGCATGCCCATGCGCGAGGGCCTGCTGTTCGTCCATAACACCCTGGTCGGCGCCGGCCTGCGTTCGCAGATCAAGCTCGGCGCCAGCGGCAAGGTCGTCAGTGCTTTCGACATCGCCAGCGTGCTGACCATCGGCGCCGACTGGGTCAATGCCGCGCGCGGTTTCATGTTCGCCATCGGCTGCATCCAGTCGCAAAGCTGCCACACCAACAAATGCCCCACCGGCGTCGCCACCCAGGACCCACTGCGCCAGAAAGCGCTGCAGGTCACGGACAAGGCCGAACGGGTGCACAACTTCCACCGCAATACCCTGGTCGCCCTCGGCGAAATGCTCAGCGCCGCCGGCCTCGACCACCCGGCGCAGTTGCAGGCCAAGCACCTGGTACGGCGCATGACCACCACTGAAGTGCGGCTGTTCTCGCAGATCCACGTGTTCCTCGAACCGGGCGAGCTGCTGCAACGGCCGATCAGCTCGGAGTTCTATGCGCGCATGTGGAACATGGCCCAGGCCCATAGCTTTGCGCCGCTGGCCGTGGCTGCGCCGGCCAGGGCTGAGCGACTGACGTTGGCTTAAAGCAGGTATTGGTAAACCGTCGGTGGCCGCCCATTGGGTGAACAGGCGCCGCATCCAGGATCGAGGGTGCGGCAGCCGCTACAGAGGTCGAAACCAAAGATCAGGCCCAATCGCCGCAAAAAGCCGCCGTAACAATTCATCGCCCGCAGGGGAAACCGATTGCAGGTAATCCCCATCTGCCCAATGACTCCACCCGGCCTCAAGCACCACTTCACCCAGGCAAAAAGACTGAGCGATACCCTCGTCCCAGCCATCGACGACCTCACCGCAGCGCCCGAACCCCAATCCATCCACCAGATAGGTGCACACCGAGCGCCTGAGTTCGCTGCCATACGTATCGAACTCCAGACATAGATAACCACTGGCCATCACAAACAGTCTGGGCTGCATCTCGAGCGTCTCCTGGCCGGCTAACGTTTCCCGGCTTGCTGATAAACACTTCCCCGCTCCCGCTTGCCCACGGCAATGACCGTTACCACCAACACCTCATCCACCACCCGATACACCAGGCGGTATCCAGCCGTGCGCAGTTTGATTTTGTAGGCATTGCCCAAACCGCTCAGGCGATCGGCCGGGACATGGGGGTTGACGAGTCGTTCCTGCAGCTTCTTCTTGAATTGCTCTTTCAGCGTGGGGCCCAGCTTTTGCCATTCCTTCCAGGCTTTCTCGGAGAACTCCAGCTCATAGGTCATCGAGCGAAACCTTGATGGTCGGATCATTCTCTCGCTCACGGCACAAGGCGAGCAGTTCCATATCCTCCAGGCGCTCCATCATGGCTTCGTATTCCTTGGCCGGAACGCAGTAAAACGCCGGTTCGTTGCGATTGAGGATAGCCACGGAGGAACCGCCACCGGCCGCAACGGTGCCCATGGGGTTTTTCTTTAGCTCGGAAATGCTCGCAACGACGTTGGACAGAAGGACATGGGTCATGGAGTGCTCTCACGAGTGCTGTTAAGAGCACTCAAAATAGCACCTTTATGCAGACAAGTATCTTGAGAGCAGACGAGAAGTATCAGGGAACGAGCACTAGCGGAAAAACTCCCCAGGCGTCGCATCGAACTGTTGGCGGAACGCCGCGATAAAAGCCGAGGTCGAGTCATAGCCGCAGGCCAGCGCCACGTCCGTCACCCGCTCGCCTTGCTCCAGGGGCGTCAGGGCGCCCAGCAGGCGCAGGCGTTGGCGCCAGGCGCGGAAGGTCAGGCCGGTATCCCGCAGGAACAGGCGGCTCAGGGTTTTCTCCGTCACCCCCAGCTTTTCGCTCCACTGCCCCAGGGTGGTCGGCTGGTCCGGGTGCGCTTGCAGGCTGCGGTAGATCTGCCGCAGGCGCGGGTCCTGAGGCAGCGGCAGCATCAGGTCCAGTTGCGGCGCGGCGGCCAGTTGGTCCAGCAGAACCTGGGCCAGGCGGCCGTCGGCGCCGTCTTCGGCGTATTCCACCGGCAGCTCGCTGAAGGCGCGGATCAATTCGCGCAGCAGGCTGCTCACCGCCAGCACCTGGCAGGTCGCGCCGGCCCAGGCGGTGACCCTGCAATCCAGGTAGAGGCTGCGCATTTCGGTGCTCGGCGAGCTGAACACCTTGTGCGGCATACCGGCCGGGATCCACACCGCCCGCTGCGGCGGGGCGATGAAACGCCCGGCGCTGGTCTGCACTTCCAGCACGCCCTGGATGGCGTAGGACAATTGCACCCAGGGGTGGCTGTGGCGCCGGGTCAGCGCCCGATTGGGCAGGGATTCGGTGCGCCCGTACACCGGTCGCGGCAGGCTCGGCAGACCGGGAATACTGCGGCGGACGATCTTTTCATGTCCTTTAGGCGGCATTTACTGGCTCATTGGCGTTAGTCGGCAGTCCGTCATCACGTTAGAGTCGCTCCACCGCCCTGGCAACCCCTGGATGATCCCGTTATGAGTCGCTCACGTCTTTTGCCCGACAATTTCACCCTGACCCTGATCGGCGTGGTGCTGCTGGCCAGCTTCCTGCCGGCCAGCGGCCAGGTGGCGCTAGGCTTCGGCTGGCTGACCAATGCCGCCATCGCCCTGCTGTTTTTCCTCCACGGCGCCAAGCTGTCGCGCGAGGCGATCATCGCCGGGGCCGGCCATTGGCGCCTGCATCTGCTGATCTTCAGCCTGACCTTCGTGTTGTTCCCGATCCTCGGGCTGGCGCTCAAGCCGCTGCTGTCGCCGCTGATCGGCAACGAGTTGTACCTGGGCATGCTTTACCTCTGCGCCCTGCCCGCCACCGTGCAGTCGGCGATTGCCTTCACCTCCCTGGCGCGGGGCAATGTGCCGGCGGCGATCTGCAGCGCCGCGGCGTCCAGCCTGTTCGGGATCTTCCTCACGCCGCTGCTGGTGACCCTACTGCTGAATGTGCACGGCGATGCTGGCTCGACGGTGGATGCCATCGTCAAGATCAGCGTGCAATTGCTGCTGCCCTTCATCGCCGGGCAAATCGCCCGCCGCTGGATCGGCGCCTGGGTGGGTCGCAACAAGAACTGGCTGAAATTCGTCGATCAGGGTTCGATCCTGCTGGTGGTCTACGGCGCTTTCAGCGAGGCGGTGAACGAAGGCATCTGGCACCAGATCCCGTTGTGGAACCTGGCCGGGCTGGTGCTGGCCTGCGGCGTGCTGCTGGCGTTGGCGCTGCTGGCCTCCAGCCTGCTGAGCAAGCTCTTCGGCTTCAACCAGGAAGACCGCATCACCATCCTGTTCTGCGGTTCGAAGAAGAGCCTGGCCACCGGCGTACCCATGGCCCAGGTGCTGTTCGCCGGCAGCACCATGGGCGTGCTGATCCTGCCGCTGATGCTGTTCCACCAGATCCAGCTGATGGTCTGCGCGGTGCTGGCCCAGCGTTACGCCAAGCGCCCGGAATCGATCCCGGAACTGATGGCACAGGTCGATCCCTGAGAGCCCCCCAGGTCCGGAGCACGACTGTCAGTTGTGTTGCGGACCGCCTTTCCACGGCGCGTATTCGACCAGCACGCTGCCCCGCGCCAGCCCCTTGTCGCCCACCTTGAAGCCGGGCATCTGCCGCAGGTTCATCTGCTTGCACTGCGCGGTCAGGCGCGCCTGCAGGTCGCTGTCCAGCTTGAAAGCGTCCCGCCGTTCGCCAACCGGATCGAGGTTCACCAGGCACTCCTGCACCTGCCCCTGGGCATTGGCGACAAAGCGCACATGGGCCTTGCCAATGCTGTCGACAGGCTGCTTGCCCAGGGCCTGCGTCCAGAAGAAGCGGCTTTGCGCATAGGCCTGGACCGTCCGCGCTCGCCACTGACGCTCAGGTTCGGACTCGTCGAGGGCCGGAAATACCAGCGGCGCGACAATCACCATCTCCCCCTCGGGTCCGTACATTTCGACCGGCACCTCGGGGAACAGGCTGTCCCAGCACACTTGCCTGGCCAGGCTTTCCAGGACCGGGACCGGGGCCCGGTGGGCATTGGGGCGGATCTCGCAACTACTCAGCTCGTTCCGGCGATTGATCTTCACCACCAGATCCACCGTCCCTACCCACGCCTGGCTGTTGGCGGCAAAGGCATTGCGCACCATCAAGGCCCTGAACTGATCGCTGAATGCCTGGGCATTCTGCTGTAGCGATGCCTCTGCCGCGGCCTGAGGGGCCGGCGCGGCACTTTTTGGCGTCTGGCAACCGGCCAGGGACAACAGGCTGGCCAGGATCAACGGCAGCGTCGGCCGGGGCACGATGAGACGGGATGGACTGGACAACAGGCTCAATTCCATTTGTTCGAAACTCTCGGGTAAAGGGGTAAGTCGTGCGGGGGTGCTGGGTTCAATGCGTCATTTCACTAACGATTGAGGCGCGCACTATTTAGTGCTCGACCCGGCAACGTCCCGGGCCGCCATATCGACCGGTCGCCACCAATCTGTAGAAGCATCAGGCAGTTACTCCTGGGGGAAACCAGGGTTTGTGCTTTTGTCAGGGGCGGCAAGCCGATAGCATAGCGCCACTTTTTTGCCGGTCGGCGATCTTACATGGATGTTTTTATGCGTTCCTTGCTCGCGCTTTGCGCTTCGTCCCACCTTGCTGGTCACAGCATCAGCCCCTTGTTCTCAGGGTCGTTAAAGACACCTGCAACCGCTCTTTTCAGCAGCGTGAAGGAGTAAATCGATGGCCGTTCCTCATGGGCGTTCGTTAGCGGATTTTTTGCCTTTAAAGCCTGCTGAACAACTTCTTCTCAAGCACGCAGCGTTGGGAGGGATGACCGAAATTTCGACGCAGCGCCCTACAGATGCCACACCAAGCAATACCGTTCGAGCGGGCTTCCTGCGCTTTCTGATTCTGGGTGGTGACGATCTGAACCCCGTCCATGAACTCGGGGTGATGCTGAAGGGGGCTTATGTCGAAGGCGATCTGGAGCTGAGAGAAAGCCGGGTAGACACGAGCATCGCGCTAAACCATTGCTGCTTGCAGAACCTGAGCCTGAGGGGCGCATCGGTACAAGGCACCATCAACCTTGCTTACAGCAGCTGCAAAAGTCTCAAGGCCGATTTGCTTACGGTCTCAGGAACAATGTGCCTGGACCATCTGGTCGCCAAGGGCAGCATGACTTTACAGAAGGCCAAGATTGGCGGCTCCTTGCTGCTGCGCGGCAGTAACCTGGATGGCCAAGGCAGTTATGCCTTGATAGCGGACAGCTTGGTCGTTCGCAGTATCCATTTCGAAGAAAAATTCATCGCATTAGGCGAGGTCTGTCTGATCGGGGCAGAAATCAAAGGGCAGCTCAATTGCCGTGACTGTACATTCAAGGCAACAAATGCGTTTGCGCTGAGCGCTGATAGCATCACGGTACAAGGGACTGTTTTTCTCACTACAGGTTTTCATTCCCAGGGATCCGTAAGATTTTCAGGGGCCCGTATCACAGGACAGTTCAGCCTCAAAGAAGCTCATTTCGAAAGGAAGAACAAAGGAGAGGACGGAGAAACACTTATTGCTCAAAACGCCCATATCGAGGGTGTTCTGAACATGACAGGACTGATCGCCCCTCTTGATAATGCAGCCTTCAGCGGCTCCCGCGTGGGTACCCTTCACGATGACGCGCGTACTTGGGGCAAGGGAATTGGCCTCAATGGATTCACTTACAACTTCCTGACAACCGAGGCTCCCTTGAGAGCCCAGGAACGCATTGACTGGCTCGATCGGCAGATACCTGCAAATACCGGGGCTGACGGACTCAAAGGTTCGGCCAGCAAATTCCGCCCGCAACCCTGGCGTCACCTTCAGCACGTCCTCGAGGAAATGGGCCATGCAGAGGAAGCTCGCGAAGTAGGTATTGCGTTCGAAAAACGCTTGCGCAAAGTCGGCCTGATCGGCCAGGCACCCGCAGGCATTCCTCGCAGCCTGAGGTGGCTGTACCGCCTGCCAGCCTTGGGCCTGCATTCGCTCTACGGCCTTTTCACCGGCTTCGGCTACCGCCCCATGCGCCTGCTCGCCTGGTTCTTCGGCACCTGGCTGGTGTGCACCAGTGTCTACTGGTACGCCGCCGTCGAACACAAGGTCTTCGCCCCCAGCAACCCACTGGTATTCCAGAACGAGGCCTACGCCAGTTGCCCCCCTGAATATGGCGAAGCCTGGCAACGACAGCACCCCGCTGCCGAGCGCCCGGCCGATATCGGCAACTGGTACACCTGCAAGGCCCTTCGCGGCGAGTACACGGGCTTCAGCCCCGGCGCCTACTCGCTGGACATCCTGCTGTCGTTGGTCGACCTGCAACAGGAAAAGGACTGGGGTCCGATCACACCGACGCCTTTCCCAAGCTATTGGGATGAACTCAAGAACCTTGAATGGGGCCACGGCATCCGTCTTCTGATCTGGCTCGAAACCCTCATCGGCTGGGGCATCAGCCTGTTGCTGGTGGCGATCGTCTCCGGTCTGACTCGGCGCAAGGAATAAGCGTCTATACCTGCACGGGCCTCGAATCGGGGCCTGTTCGACACCCTTCACGGTTCAAACAAGGAAGCTTCACATGAGCGCCATCGGCAATTTTCTCTGGTTTATCCTCGGCGGCATTTTCATGGGCCTGTGCTGGTGGCTGTGGGGCATCCTGGCCTTTATCAGCATCGTCGGCATTCCCTGGGGCCGGGCCTGTTTCGTGATCGGCGCGTTCTCGTTCTTTCCGTTCGGCAAGGAGGCGATCAGCCGTCGCGAGCTGAACAACAAGGACGATATCGGCACCAGCGGCCTGGGGGTGATCGGTAACGTGCTCTGGTTCGTGTTCGGTGGTATCTGGCTGGCGCTGGGGCATGTGATGTCGGCGCTGCTGTGCTTTATCACCATCATCGGCATTCCCTTCGGCATCCAGCACCTGAAGCTGGCGGGCATCGCCCTGGCGCCGATTGGCAAGACCATCGTGCGCAAGGAAGTGGCCGCCGCGGCGCGCACCTTCAATGCCCAGGATGCGGCGCTGAAACAGCGCCAGCCCAACTGAGCCAAGGCCGGCCATTCCCGGGGCGCCAGCCGGCGCCCATTCAGGCTTGCCACGCACCCTCGCCCCAGCGATAGTCAGCGCTCCGTTGCCAGGATGCAGCGCTGAAGTACCTGAAGCGACGGATGGACA
>NZ_JACNAC010000076.1:0-25598 GCF_017349775.1 Pseudomonas sp. GW460-12-10-14-TSB1 | reverse complement strand
CTGATCCTCCTGGCTTTCTGTGCGCAACCGGTCTGGAGCCAGACGCCTCCCGTCTCCCCGCCCGTTGCCGAGAGCCCCGCGCTGGCCACGCGCCTGGCGCTGCGCGATTTGTGGGTGGAGCATATTTTCTGGATTCGCAGCTACGCGCTCGCCAACCAGGCCGCCGACCGCCAGCAAGCCAAGGTGGCGGCGGACCAGGTGGTCGACAACGCCACAAAAATTGCCAACAGCATCGCGCCGCTTTACGGCCAGCCGGCGGCGGATCAGTTGCTCAAGTTGCTTGCTGGTCATTGGGGCGCGGTGAAACATTACAGCGATGCCACGGTCGCCAAGGATGCGAAGGGCAAGCAGGCCGCAGTCGCCGAGCTGACCAGCAATGCCAAGGCGATCGCGGCCTTTCTGGCCGGCGCCAACCCCTACTTACCTGAAGCCACACTAGTGAACCTGTTATCAACCCATGGCGGTCATCACATTGCGCAGATCGATGAGTTCGCCGCCCATGACGATGCTGGCGAAGCACGCACCTGGCAGACGATGCGCACCCATATCCTGGCGCTGGCCGATGCCTTGAGCGCCGCGCTGGTCAAACAATTCCCGGACAAGTTCTGACACCACGAGGGCATAGCATGCTGGAGGGACTGGGCCGCACCCAGCAGGACTTGCTCAATGCGCTGCTGTACCAGGCGAGCGGCATGAGCATCGACGAACTGGCCGAGCATCTGGCTGTCACGCGCACAGCGATTCGCCAACACCTGGCGGCGCTGGAGCGTGACGGCCTGGTGCTGCGCGGCGAAACCCGGCCGACGGGGCGGCGGCCGGAGCAGCTGTATCGGCTCACCGACCACGCCCGGGAGCAGTTCCCGCGCCAGTATCAGATGCTCGCCAGCGTGCTGATCGATGAAGTGGCCGACATCATCGGCCCCGAGGCCATGACGACGCTGATGCGCAACCTGGGCCGAAAACTGGCGCAGGACCGCGAGCACGAGGCGGTCGACGAAGCCAGGATCGTGCAGCACATGAACCAGGTGGGTTACGAGGCCGAGGTGTTCTTCCGCTCCTCCGGCGCCCCGGAAATTGTCGCCCACAACTGCGTGTTCCATCGCCTGGCCGCGGCCCATCCGGTGGTTTGCGAACTGGACCTGGCGTTGATCGGGACACTGGGCGGCGGCGAAGTCGAGCACGCCGAGTGCATGGTCCGCGGCGGTCATGTCTGCCGCTTCAGACTGCGGCCGCCGGAGCCTGAGGACAGCACACCGGAGCAATAGCTGAACGGCCGGACACAAAGAAGCCGCCATCGGCCATCAGACCGCGCCCCGCACCCGATTTACCATTAAACTCTCCCCCCTCACGCCGCTCTCCTCTTCCCTGCGGCTCACCTGATTGTTTGCGGAGTTTGCCTTGCGTCTGTTTCACACCTCCGACTGGCACCTGGGGCAGAACCTCCATGGCCAGGAACGCGATTTCGAGCATGCCTGCTTCCTTGAATGGCTGTTGCGCCAGCTGGTGCTGCACAGCCCTGACGTGTTGCTGATCGCCGGCGATATCTTCGACACGGTCAACCCGCCGGTCAAAGCCCAGGAGCGGTTGTACGACTTTATTGTCAGTGCCCATGAACAGCAGCCCGGCCTGACCATTGTGATGATTGCCGGCAACCATGACTCCGGTTCGCGTATCGAGTTGCCGGCGCCTTTGATGCGGCGTCTACGCACCCATGCGTTGGGCCGGGTGCTGTGGCTGGACGATGGGCAGTTGGACAGCGAGCGTCTGTTGTTGCCGTTGCCCGATGCCAGCGGTGCAATTGCCGGCTGGTGCCTGGCGCTGCCGTTCCTGCGGCCGGCGGAGGTCACGGGCGCGCACCTGGGGGACGATTACCTGCGGGGTATCGGCCAGGTGCATGAATGGCTGATCGCCGCAGCCAATGCCAAGCGCCAGCCGGGCCAGGCGCTGGTCGCCATCAGCCACGCGCACATGGCCGGCGGCTCGGTGTCGGAAGACTCCGAGCGCAGCCTGATCATCGGTAACGCCGAGGCCCTGCCCGCCAGCCTGTTCGGCCCGAGCATCAGCTATGTGGCCCTGGGGCATCTGCACAAGCCGCAGAAGGTCAACGGCGAGGAGCGCATCCGCTACAGCGGTTCGCCGATTCCGCTGTCGTTCTCCGAGATTGGCTACCAGCACCAGATTCTCGATATCCAGCTCGACGGCGAAACCCTGGTCAGCGTCGAGCCGCGGCTGATCCCGCGGGCGGTCAACCTGCAACGCCTGGGCCCGGCGCCGCTGGCGGAGATCCTGCTGCAACTGGCGGAACTACCGGACATCGACCTGCTGGCCGAAGAGCAGCGCCAGCCCTGGCTGGAAGTGCGGGTGCGCCTGGACGAGCCGCAGCCGGACCTGCGCCAGCAAGTGGAAAGCGCCCTGCAGGGCAAGGCCGTGCGCCTGGTGCGGATCGCCGCCGAATACGCCGGCAATGGCGGCCGCGAGGGCGACGACGGCGCCGCGCAACTGGTGGAGCTGGACCAGCTCAGCCCCCAGGACCTGTTCAGCCGCGCCTGGCTGGACAGCTACGGCAGCGAGGTGGATGAACAGACCCTCAAGGACTTCGCGCAGCTGCTCCAGGAAGTGCAGCACGAGGAGGAGCAGCCATGAAGATTCTCGCCATCCGCCTGAAGAACCTGGCCTCCCTGGCCGGCCCCTTTGAAATCGACTTTACCACCGAGCCCCTGGCCAGCGCCGGGTTGTTCGCCATCACCGGGCCCACCGGCGCCGGCAAGAGCACCCTGCTCGATGCGCTGTGCCTGGCGCTGTTCGGCGCGGTACCGCGGCTGAACAATATCGGCCGCGAAACCAAGGTGCCGGAGGTGAACAGCGAGATGCTCACCAGCGACCCGCGCACCCTGCTGCGGCGTGGCACCGGCAGCGGTTACGCCGAGGTCGACTTCGTCGGCATCGACGGCCATCGCTACCGTGCCCGCTGGGAAACCAACCGCGCCCGGGACAAGGCCAACGGCAAGCTGCAGGCGAGCAAGCAGAGCCTGCACGACCTGGACAGCAATCAACTGCTGGCCAGCCAGAAGCGCGACTACGAGCAGTTGATCGAAGCCAAGCTGGGGCTCAACTTCGAGCAGTTCACCCGCGCGGTGATGCTGGCCCAGAGCGAGTTCAGCGCCTTCCTCAAGGCCGACGACAAGGAACGCAGCGAGCTGCTGGAAAAGCTCACCAACACCTCGATCTACAGCCAGCTCGGGCGGCGCGCCTACAGCAAGAGCAAGGAAGCCGAGGAACAGCACAAGACCCTCAAGGCCCAGGCCAGCGGCATCACCCCGCTGGAGCCCGAGGCCCGCGCCGAGCTGGACCAGCGTTTCGATACCGCCCAGCAACAGCTCAAGACCCAGCAGGCGCAACTCAAACAGCTGGAATTGCAACACGCCTGGCTCAAGGAACTGCAGCAGTTGCAGGGCCAGCAGCAGAGCGCCGCCGAGCAATTGCAACAGGCCCAGGCAGCCTGGGAGGGCCTGGCCAGCGAGCGGACCAGGCTGACCCGCCTGGAGCAACTGGCGCCGCAACGCCATCAGTTCGCCCGGCAGATAGAACTGAACCAGCAACTGACGCCGCTGCGCGAACAGATCCGGCAACAGCGCCAGCAACAAGGCGCAGAGCAACAACGCCAGGGCGAACTGGAGCAGCAGCTGGGCACGGCCCAGGCCGCTCTGCTCGCCGCCCAGGAACAACAAAGTTCCAGCGCCCCGCTGTTGCGCGAGGCCTTTGCCGAGCAAAGCACCCTCGCCCACCTGGGCAAGACCTGCGGCGAAGCCTGCGAACTCAAGGACAAACTGCAACAGACCAGCGAGCAAGGCCAGCAGGCGATCCAGGCCATGCTCGAACAGCAGCGCCTGGTGGGCGAACGCCTGCAGCGGATTGCCCAGCAGCTGGAGCACAGCACCCATCTGGCGCCGCTGAGCGATGCCTGGAATGCCTATCGCGATCGCCTGCAACAGCTGATGCTGGCCGGCAACCGGCTGAACAAGGGCCAGGAAGAACTGCCCGGCCTGCAACAACGGGCCGCCAGCGCCGCGCAACAACTGGCCGCGCAACGCGATGAGCTGCAAGTGCTGTACAGCGAAGCAGGCGCCGAGCCCCATGCGGTGGCCGAACAGTTGCAGATCCTCAGCGACCTGCTGCAGGACAACCGCAAGCAACAGCGCGCCTTCGAAGAACTGGCGCGGCTGTGGGCCAGCCAGCAGGAGCTGGACAAGCGCGGCGCGGAACTGGCGGACAAGCAGCAGACCGCCGCCCGCCAGCGCGAAGAGCTGAACCGGATCGGCTTGCAGAGCAAGGCCGAACTGACGGTCGCCGAACAGACCCTGACGGTGACCCAGCAACTGCTGGAACGCCAGCGCCTGGCGCGCAGCGCCAGTGTCGAAGAGCTGCGCGAGCAGTTGCAGGACGATCAGCCCTGCCCGGTCTGCGGCAGCCACGAGCATCCCTACCATCAACCCGAGGCGCTGTTGCAGAGCCTGGGTCGCCACGACGAAAGCGAAGAAGCCAACGCGCGCAAGGCGGTGGATGAACTCAAGGAAAAACTCGCCGAACTGCGCAGCCAGGTCGGCGGCCTGATCGCCCAGCAGAAGGAATTCCTCCAGCAACAGGAGCAGTTGGCAAGCCAGCAGCAGGCCCTGGCGCCAAGTATCGAAGCCCATCCGCTGTCGGAGGCGCTGCTCGACCAGGACGCCGGCAAGCGCGACGCCTGGCTGAACCAGCAACTGAGCCAGCTGAACCAAAGCATCCAGCAGGACGAACAGCGCCAAGGCGCCCTGCTGAAACTGCAAAAGGATGCCGGGCGCCTGCAACAGCAACTGCAAGCGGCGGTCGAGGCCAGCCAGGAAGCCACGCAACACCTGACCCAGCAGCAACAGCAGCTGGGCGCGGATCGCCAGCGCCTGGAGGAAGAACTGTCGGCCTTCGCCACCCTGCTGCCGGCCGATACCCTCGAAGCCCTGCTCAACGACCCGGCCGCGACCTTTATGCAGATCGACCAGCAGGTCATGCAGCGCCTGGAACAGCTCGACCAGCAGAAGGAAGAACAGCAGGAGCAGCAACAGCGCCAGCTGGCCCTGGACAAGGAACAGGACCGCCAGCAGACCCGCGTGCAGCAACTGCAAACCGCCCAGGAGCAGTTCAATACCCTGGCCGAGCAACAGCAAGGCACCCGCAACAAGCTCACGCAACTGCTGGGCGAACACGCCAGTGCCGAGCAGTGGCAGCAGCATCTGGAACAGGCCGTCGAACAGGCGCGCGCCGCCGATGTGCTGGCCAACCAGCAGTTGCAGGAAGTCCGCAGCCTGCTGGTGCAGCTGGGCGCGGAACTGCAAGGCAAGGAAGAACGCCTGCGGGCCCTGGAAGCCGAACAGCAGGAGCTGGGCAGCAAGATCGCCGACTGGCGCCAGCAGCACCCGGAGCTGGACGACGGCGGCCTGGAACAGCTGCTCAGCCTCGACGACCAGCAGGTCACCGCGTTGCGCCAGCAGCTGCAAGCCAGCGAAAAGGCGGTGGAACAGGCCAAGGTCCTGGTCACCGAACGCGAACAACGCCTGCACAGCCATCAGGCCCAGCACGAGGACCAGCTCGACGCCGAACAACTGGCCAGCGCCCTGAGCGAACTGCACAACCAGCTGGCCGCCAGCGAACAGCTGAGCGCCGAACTGCGCGCCCAGCAGAGCGAGGACCAGCGCCGGCAAGACGCCAACCAGGCGCTGGGCGAGCAGATCGCCCAGGCCTATGCCGAATGGCAACGCTGGGCGCGGCTCAATGCCTTGATCGGCTCGGCCAGCGGCGACACCTTCCGCAAGATCGCCCAGGCCTACAACCTCGATCTGCTGGTGCATCACGCCAACGCACAGCTGCGCCAACTGGTGCGGCGCTATCGCCTCAAGCGCGGCGGCAGCATGCTCGGCCTGCTGGTGATGGACACGGAAATGGGCGATGAACTGCGCTCGGTGCATTCGCTGTCCGGCGGCGAGACCTTCCTGGTGTCCCTGGCGCTGGCCCTGGGCCTGGCGTCCATGGCCTCCAGCACGCTGAAGATCGAGTCGCTGTTTATCGACGAAGGTTTCGGCAGCCTCGATCCGGAATCCCTGCAACTGGCGATGGACGCCCTCGACGGCTTGCAGGCCCAGGGACGCAAGGTGGCGGTGATTTCCCACGTGCAGGAAATGCACGAGCGGATTCCGGTGCAGATCCAGGTACGGCGCCAGGGCAATGGCCTGAGTACCCTGGAGGTGAAATGAATACTTTGTATTCGTTCCGCCGCTGCCCCTACGCCATGCGCGCCCGCCTCGCGTTGCGCTACAGCGGGGCGCCGCTGGAGATAGTCGAAGTCAGCCTCAAGGCCAAGCCGGCCGAGATGCTGGCGCTGTCGCCCAAGGGCACGGTGCCGGTGCTCAACGCTGACGGGCGGGTGATCGACGAGAGCCTGGACATCATGCGCTGGGCCCTGGCCCAGCACGATCCGCAGGATTGGTTACTGAAGGACGATGGGCCGGCGCAGCAACGGATCGAAGCGCTGATCGCGGAAAACGACCAGGTGTTCAAGCTGCACCTCAATCGCTACAAATACGCCGAGCGTTACCCTGAGCAGCCGATGGAGCATTACCGCGGCCAGGGAGAACTGTTTCTGCACCAGCTGGATGAGCTGTTGAGCCAGCACCATTACCTGTTGGCGGAGCATCCGAGCCTGGCGGACATGGCCCTGGCGCCTTTCGTGCGGCAGTTCGCCCATGTCGATCGCGAGTGGTTTGCGCAGACGCCTTACCGGCATTTGCAGCGCTGGTTGCAGCGGTTTCTCGAGTCGGAGCTGTTTGTCGCAATCATGGCCAAGGCCTGAGCCTTACACCTGTTCTGTAGGAGCGAAGCTTGCTCGCGATAAATCCGTAACGATAACGCGGTGTGTTAGATACACCGCTGCTGCGCAGCTATCGCGAGCAATCGAGCGTCGACCGGCAGCTCCTACAGAAGATCGCGGCGTTTTCAGGCCAGCGCCGGCTCGGCGAATACGCTGCACATTTGCAGCGCTGAGCAATCCACGCTGAATGGACCGAGCAAGGTCGCCCGAGGCTTGAGCGGCGGATTGCCGGCCAACAGGCCCAGGGCCGTGGCGGTTTCAATGTTGTGAGCGATGTTGTGATTGCATTCGATGGCCCGGGCCAGCGAACCCGCCGAGCCCTGCCCTATCCCCAGCAAGGAAGCGCCATTGGTCATGAACGCCAGGACGGCAATGACCCAGAACCTGCGTCCTTTCATAGCAGCGCCACTCCCGCATCCGGAGCCTGTTCGGCGGCTTGCGAACGGTGTTCGAACTGGATGGCCGGGTAAGCGACCTGGATTGGCGGTTGCACCGTCGACGGGGTCTGGGCCGAGAGGCTGACCAGGAGCACCATGGCCAGGTACAGGCCAATGGCGACATAGGCGCCGCGCTTGGCAGAGGTGAGGATCGAGTGGGCCATGGTGGTCTCCGTGGGCATGTTTCAGTGCCCACAGAATCCGTTAAAAGCGCCCGCCGCAGAAACAACCCCGGTGCATAGTCACCATCAGTTGGATTGATCGTAAATCCGCGGCCAATCAATCCTGGAGCAGGGTCAGCATGCGCTCGCGGGAGGTTTCCGGCTCGCCTTCGACGGGCTGGGCAGCCGAGAGAATCGGGGAGGAATAAAGGAACAGAAGAACCACTGCCAGACGCATCGCCATGCTGTCGATCCTTGGAAAGGAGGAGTCAATTAATTAGCGTCAAATTTAAACATATGGCGATATGACATTACCAAGCTAATTTGCCTGGCATGGGGGAAAACGTCGCATACAGGTGATGCAGGAGCGACATCACTGCTGGTCCGCTGGATGAACAAGTCCATTCAGGGAAGCCAGTGACTTCGCTCCTGCATACCTGGGCGATGCGGGGAATTTCAGTGTTGGATCTTGTGATCCAGCGCGGCGTAGAAGTTGGCGCTCTGTTGCAGGTATTTCTGGGTGTAGGTGTTGGTCGCGGATTTTTTCTCGCTGATTTCCACGTTGGCGCTGGCTGGCAGGGCCACGGTAGCGGAGATGGCGGAAGCGGCGATCACGGAGAAGAGATTGAAGTTCATTGGGTAACCCTCGTATGCAGTCGGCTTGTTTGCCCGGAAGCCTTGATGCGCCGGGCCGTGAAGCAAAACTACGCCCGAGGGTTGGCGGGTTGAAATTTTTTCCAGCAGTAGCAGATATCAGCGTCATTAATAGAAAGGCTCAGGCCCCGTCAACCGGGGCCTGCGGCCTATTGACGCACCAGGAATTTGATATCGCTGGGTGAATCGAACGGCAGTTTCTGCACGGTCTTGCCGAGGAAACCGGTCTTGGCGTCGCGCTCGATCACCACGATTTCGTTGCTCTTCTGGTTGCCGATCAGCACGTACTTGTTGCTCGGATCGAGGCTGAACTCACGCGGGTGATCGCCCTCCACCGAACGGCGCTGGATCTCCTTGAGCTGCCCGGTGGCTTCGTCGATGGCGAACACCAGCAACTGGTTGGCCGTGCCGCGGTTGCTCACGTACAGGTACTTGCCGTCCTTGGAAACGTGCAACGCACCCGCCGCCTTCTTGTCCTTGCCGCCGCTGGTCAAGTCGAGGATCTGCTTCTGGGTCAGCTTGCCGTCCTGGTAGTCGAACACCGCCACCTGGGCGCTCATTTCCAGGGTCAGGTAAGCGTGCTTGCCATCGGCGCTGAACAGCAGGTGGCGTGGGCCGCTGCCCGGCGGCAGCTCGACGAACGCCGGTTCGGACGCGGTCAGGGGATGTTCGGCGTTAGCCTTGGGGTCGTAGCGGTAGACGAAGATCTTGTCCGCGCCCAGGTCGCTGGCGAACACGAACTGGCCGTCCGGAGACGACACCACCGAATGCACGTGGGCCGAGACCTGGCGCTCAGGGTTGACCCCACTGCCCGGGTGGCTGCTGAGCTGGACCACCGGCGACAGCTTGCCATCGGTACCGACCGGCAACACCGCGAGGCTGCCGCCCGGATCCGCGACCACCGAGTAGTTGCTGACGAACAGGTAGCGGCCATCGCCGCTCAGGCTCGAGTGCGTCGGCTCGTTGCCCAGGCTCTGCACCTGGTTGATCGGGTTCAGCTTGCGGCTCTTGGCTTCGATGCTGAAGCTGCTGACCCGGCCGATCGGGTCGGCTTGCCCCGGCCCGTTCTCGTTGACCACGAACAGCTGCTTCTGGTCCTTGGACAGGGTCAGCCAGGACGGGTTGGCGCTCTTGACCACCTGCAGCGGCTTGGCCTCGATCTTGCCGGTGCGGCCGTCGAACTTGAGGCGGTAGATGCCTTCGCTCTGGCCCTGGGTGTAGGAACCGACCAGCAGTTCCTGGGTCTCGACCGGCGCGGCCTGCACGGCCATGGCGCCGACACTGCCAGCCATCAGCAGCGGCCAGAAGTTACGCATCCTCATGTTCATCCTCCTCATCGTTACGGGCACTGAAAGCACTCATGCACACCAGGCGGTGCTCACCGGAATCGCCGACGATGGTCCAGCTTTGCAGGGTGTCGTCGAAGGTCGCGGCGTTGACCTGGGCCAGGCTGAAACTCCAGCGCTTGGCCGCGCGGCCGTCCATGCATTCGATCAGCAGCTGTTGGTCGTCAAGGGTGAAGTCGAAGGCATGCAGCCCGTCGATTTCCAGCATGTCGCAGGCTTGGAGGGCAGTCAGCAAAGTGTCTGTAGCGGCAGTCATGGTAGTCAGTCAGCAATGGAAAGCGGCCATGATAGCGGGTCCGACGCGGCGCTGCTCTAGTGGCACTACAAAGTTCGCGCGCCCCATTGCTACAAAGCCTGTAGCCGCTGGCGAAGCCTGCGCCAGGGCCGAAGGCCCTTCTGGGCCCGGAAGACCGCCGCGACCGTGCCGGTCGCTCGCAGCCTCGCGGGCTCGGCAGCGGCTACAGGGACCGGTGAGCCTTGGCGGGCAATAAAAAACCGCGACCTGGGTCGCGGTTTTGGTTGAGGCCTCGAAGCTTAGTGGGCGAACAGCGAGTTGCCCTTCTGCCCCGCCAGTTTCTCTGGCTTGATCAGGAACCGCGCCAGCGCCGGCAGCAGCCACAGCGCGCCGAACATGTTCCACAGGAGCATGAAGGTCAGCATCAGGCCCATGTCGGCCTGGAACTTGATGGCCGAGAAGATCCAGGTGGCGACGCCGATGGCCAGGCACAGGCCGGTGAACAGCACTGCCTTGCCGGTGGATTTCAGGGTCTGGTAGTAGGCTTCCTGCAACGGCAGGCCGGCACGCAGGAAGCTTTCCAGGCGACTGTAGATGTAGATCCCGTAGTCCACGCCGATCCCCACCCCGAGCGCCACCACCGGCAAGGTCGCGACCTTGACGCCGATACCCATGAAGGCCATCAGGGCGTTGCCCAGCACCGAGGTCAGCACCAACGGCAAGACGATGCACAGGGTCGCCGCCCAGGAGCGGAAGGTGATCATGCACATCACCGCCACGCAGATGTACACCAGCACCAGGATGGTCAGTTCCGAGCGCTTGATCACCTCGTTGGTGGCCGCCTCGATCCCGGCGTTACCCGCGGCCAGCAGGAACTCCAGGCCGTCCTTGTTGTGCTCCTTGGCGAACTCCTGCACCGCATGCACCGCGCGGTCGAGGGTCTCGGCCTTGTGGTCGTTGAGGAAGATCAGCACCGGCGCCAGCGAGCAGTTGTTGTTGTACAGGCCGTCGGCGCGGGCGATGGAGTTGTTCAGCACGTCCGGGTTGCGCGACAGGGTTTCCCATTTCAGGTTGCCCTCGTTCATGCCCTTGATCATCTGCTTGGACACGGTCACCAGGGAGATTGCCGACTGCACCCCCTCGGTGTTCTGCATCTTCCACATCAGCTCGTCGATCGGCGCCATGGCTTCGTAGCGCGAGCAGCCTTCGGAAGCGGTCTTGACCATCACCACCAGCACGTCGGAACTGGTGGAGTAGTTGCTGATGATGAAGTTGTTGTCCTTGTTGTAGCGCGAGTCCGGACGCAATTCCGGCGCGCCCTGGTCGAGGTCGCCGATCTTCAGGTTCTGGCTGTACCAGAGGCCGCCACCGAAGGCCAGCAGGGCCAGGAAGATCGACACCGGGGCGACTTTCGGGCTGGCGAAGTTCGACAGCAGGCGCCAGAACGGATGCTCGCGGGTCGCGTCCTTCTTGCTGCGCTCGATCGCCCGCTTGCTGATGCCGACATAGGAAATCGCCACCGGCAGCAGGATCAGGTTGGTGAACACGATCACCGCCACGCCGATGGACGCGCCGATGGCCAGCTCACGGATCACCCCGATGTCTATGATCAGCAGGGTGATGAAGCCCACGGCGTCGGCGAGGATCGCGATCATCCCCGGCAGGAACAGCTGGCGGAAGGTGCGCCGGGCCGCGGTCAGGGCGTTGTCGGCGCCGCTGGATTGCAGGGCGATACCGTTGATTTTCTGCACGCCGTGGGAGATGCCGATGGCGAAGATCAGGAACGGTACCAGCATCGAATAGGGGTCGAGGCCAAAGCCCACGGCATGCATCAGGCCTAGCTGCCAGACCACCGCCACCAGGGTGGTGATGAGCACGGCGATGGTGCTGCGGATGCACCAGGTGAACCAGTACAGCAGCACCAGGGTGATCAGGAAGGCGACGCCGAAGAACATCACCACCATGATCAGGCCATCGATCAGGTCGCCGACCTTCTTGGCGAAACCGACGATGTGAATCTTCACATTGGGGTTCTGCGCCTCGAACTTGTCGCGGATCTTTTCTTCAAGCTGGTGGGAGAACTTCTGGTAGTCCAGGGCCAGCAGCTTGCCCTGGTCTTCCGGGTCCGGGTAGGACTCCAGCAGCGGGATATCGACGATGCTCGACTTGAAGTCGTTGGCCACCAGGCGCCCGACCTGGCCCGACTTGAGCACGTTGTTGCGCAGCAGGTCGAGGCTGTCGGCCGAGCCGTTGTAGCTCTGCGGGATCACTTCGCCGCCGGCGAAGCCCTCCTCCGTCACCTCGGTCCAGCGCACGCTGGGGCTCCACAGCGACTTCAGGCCGGAGCGGTCGACGCCGGAGATGTAGAACACCTCGTCGTGGATCTGCCGCAGCGTCTCCATGTAGTCCTTGGTGAAGATGTCACCGTCCTTGGCTTCCACCGAGATACGCACGGTGTTGCCCAGGTTCGCCAGGTCGTTGCGATGCTCCATCATCTTCTCGATGAAGGGATGCTCGAGCGGGATCATTTTTTCGAAGCTGGTGGACGGCTTGATCAGCGTGGCCTGCCAGAACAGGAAAACGCTGACCAGCAGGCAGATCACTATCACTGCCGGGCGGTTGTTGAAAATCAGACGCTCGAGAAACGTCGCCTTGTCGGTTTGATGACTGCTCATGGAAGTGTTCCCGCCTTCTTATTATTGGCCCGGCTTGCTTGCCCTGATTATTTTCCGAGATCGGCGCCATTCGACGAGGTCGAGCGCACACCGCCCTGCCCCGCCAGAATCAGGTTGCCATTGCCGGCTGCCGTCACCGCTGCCAGGGAGATCCGGTCCGGACGGTTGTAGACGCTGAAGGTCAAGCCGTTGTCGATGCTGCGCACCACGCTGCCGCCGTTACCGACGATCACCAGCGAACCGTCGTCCAGCAGCGTGGCGCCGGACAGGCCGAACTCCAGGCTGCCGCGAGCGGCCTTGAGCTCGACCTGTTCCCAGGTGCTGCCGAAGTCGGTGGAGCGATAGAGGTTGCCGCGCAGGCCATAAGCCAGCAGCGTGGCGGGCTGGGCGGTGCCGATCACGCCGAAGAACGAACCTTCATAAGGGCCTTCGAGGCGTTCCCAGGTCTGCCCCCAGTCGGCGGAGCGGAACATGCTGCCCTGCTCGCCGACGATGAACAGGCCGGAGTCCTTCACCGCGGCGATGGCGTTGAGGTGGTACTGGTCTTCGTTGTCCAGGCGGTCGCTGGCGTCTTCCCAGTTCTTGCCGCCGTCGGTGGTGGCCAGCAACGCGCCGTAGGCACCCACGGCAAAACCGTTGTTGGTGTCCTGGAACCATACGTCCAGCAGCGGCGCTTCGCGCTTGAGGTCTTCGAATTGCTTGGTCCAGGTCAGGCCGCCGTCTTCGCTGGCGAGCACCTGGGCATCGTGACCGACGGCCCAGCCATGCTTGGCGTCGACGAAATACACCGCGGTCAGCAGCTGCCGGGTCGGCACCTTGGCCTGGGTCCAGGTCTGGCCCTGGTCGTCGGAATAGAGAATGTGCCCACGGTCGCCGACGGCGACCAGGCGCGAACCGGCATGCACGACATCGAGCATCAGGCCCTTGCTGGCCTTGGCCGATTCGGTGGAATAGACAGTGTCCGCCGCGGACGCGGCGGCCTGGACCGGGGCCGGCAACAGGGCGACCCCCAACAGCGAGAGCGCTGTAGCCAGCAACGCAAATCTGCGCAAGGCCGGCGGGCGGCAGGAACTCACACCCATGACAGGCTCACTCATAGACTCTCCCCCATTTATTATTGTTAGGTCGTTCAACCTTTACAGGGCGCCGTTCGGGGCGGTTAGGACAATGTCCTGAAACCTGCAATCTAGAGCCCCTTCGGAAGCTGACCTATCCTATCGGGCTTTCGAAACGTCTGACAATCGACGCCACGTTATCTTTTGTTAACCACCGTCCCCTGCCTGGAACCTGAATACTCAGTCGATACCGGGGGTCACGCACGAAGCGTAGCCGAGGCTGGAACACAAACACCGCGGATTCCACTAAGCGCCTGCACCAGATAGCCGCGTAAAGACTGATCCGGGCCATGGGCCCCGCCCCCTGGCTTTGGCTATGATGGGTTGCGTGGTTTGCGAGTCGGACGTCAGGAGTGGGCCATGATTGCCATACGCGAGGCGTGGAAAGCCGGATTGCTGGGACGCGCCCATTGGGCCCGCAACCTGGTGTCCGGGGTGATTGTCGGCGTGGTCGCACTGCCCCTGGCCATGGCTTTCGCCATCGCCTCCGGGGTCAAGCCCGAACAGGGGATCTACACCGCCATCGTCGGCGGCCTGCTGGTGTCGCTGTTCGGCGGCAGTCGTTTGCAAATCGCCGGGCCTACCGGGGCCTTTATCGTGATCCTGGCCGGGGTCACCGCCAAGTACGGGGTCGATGGCCTGCAACTGGCGACCATGATGGCCGGGATCATCCTGTTCCTGCTGGGCATCAGTCGTCTCGGGGCGCTGATCAAGTTCATCCCGGACCCGGTGATACTCGGCTTTACCGCCGGGATCGGGGTGATCATCTGGGTCAGCCAGTGGAAGGACTTCTTCGGCCTGCCCGCCGTCGGCGGCGAGTACTTTCACCAGAAGCTCTGGCACCTGCTGCAGGCCCTGCCCGACCTGCACCCGGCCACCACCCTGCTGGCCTTGCTCAGCCTGGCGCTGTTGTGGGGCGTGCCGAGGATCGCGCAGCTCAAGCGCCTGCCGGCGCCCCTGGTCGCCATGACCCTGGCCACGGCCCTGCAGTCAGTGTTCCAGTTCGACGGCGTGGCCACCATCGGCAGCGCCTTCGGCGGCATTCCCCAGGGGTTGCCGGCGTTGCACCTGCCTGAAATCAGCCTGCCCCGGGTGCTGGACCTGATCGGCCCGGCCTTTGCCATTGCCATGCTCGGCGCCATCGAGTCGCTGTTGTCGGCGGTGGTGGCCGACGGCATGGCCGGCACCCGCCACGACTCCAACCAGGAACTGATCGGCCAGGGCATCGCCAACCTGGCTACGCCGCTGTTTGGCGGATTCGCCGCCACCGGCGCGATTGCCCGCACCGCGACCAACATCCGCAACGGCGGCAGCAGCCCGCTGGCGGGCATCACCCATGCGCTGGTCCTGGTGCTGATCATCCTGTTTCTCGCGCCGCTGGCGGCCAATATCCCGCTGTGCGCCCTGGCGGCGATCCTGTTCGTGGTGGCCTACAACATGAGCGAATTGCACCACTTCAAACGCATGGTGCAACGAGCACCCCGGGCGGACGTGGCGATTCTGCTGGCCACCTTTGCCCTCACGGTGTTCAGCGATCTGGTGATCGCGGTGAATATCGGGGTGATTCTGGCGATGCTGCATTTCCTGCGGCGCATGGCCTCCTCGGTGGAGGTGCAACAGGTGGTGGAACAGGACCTGCAACACGAGCTGCACGGCAACGGCCAGTTGCATCTGCCGCCGGGCGTGCTGATCTACACCATCGAGGGGCCGCTGTTCTTTGGTGCCGCGGAGACTTTCGAGCGCGCGCTGGCCCAGACGCACAGCGACCCGCAGGTGCTGATCATTCGCCTGAGACACGTGCCTTTCATGGACATCACGGGCTTGCAGATGCTGGAGGAAGTGATAGGCCAGCTGCACAAACGCGGGATTGTGGTGAAGCTGTGCGAAGCCAACCTCAAGGTCCACACCAAGCTTGAACGGGTCGGCATCCTGCACGCCATCGGCGCGCAGAACTATCACCGGGATCTGCCTGGCGCACTACAGAGCGAACCGGACAGCTCCACCGCCTTGTAGGAGCGAGCTTGCTCGCGATAAGACCTGAACGACAACGCGCGGCATCTGAGGCCGCGCGTTGGCTTGAGGTTTCTCGCGAGCAATCGAGCGTCGACCGGCCGCTCCTGCAAAGAAGGGTCAGGCCAGGCTTTTGCTCACCACCTCGAACACATCGCTGGACAGCTCGCCGGAGGCGCGGATGCGTTCCAGCTCGCCTTTCATCAGCGCCTGGCGGGCGCTGTCGTATTTGCGCCAGCGGGTCAGCGGCGCCAGTTGCCGCGAGGCGATCTGCGGGTTGAAGCCGTTGAGCTGGATCACCAGGTCGGCCAGGAAGCGGTAGCCGGAGCCATCCGCAGCGTGGAAGTTGATCAGGTTCTGGCCGGCGAAGGCGCCGATCAGGGCGCGCACCTTGTTCGGGTTCTTGATGTTGAACGCCTTGTGCTGCATCAGCGCCTTGACCCGCTCCAGCCCGCCCGGCAGCGTGCTGCCGGCCTGGACGCTGAACCACTGGTCCATGACCAGGGCATTGTCCTTGAAGTGCTCGGCGAATACCGCCAGGGCCTTGGCCTTCTCGGCCTCGAACGGCGAGTTGACCAGCACCGCCAGTGCGGTCAGGCGCTCGGTCATGTTGTCGGCGGCGTCGAACTGTTCGATGGCGGCCGCCAGCACTTGCGGCTTCTCGGTGAGCATCAGGTACGACAACGCGATGTTTTGCAGGGCGCGGCGGGCGAAGTGTGCGGACTCGGCGACATAGCCGGTGCTCCGGGAGACTTCGCGATTGGCCTGGTAACGCTTCCACAAGGCATCGAACAGGCTGTCGGCTAGTTGCTGGCGGGCGAACTCGCGCGCCGTGTGAATGGCCTCGACATCCGCCACTTCGCTGATTTCGGCCAGGTAGGCCTCGCCCGGCAGCGAGAGCATTTCCGCGACCATGGCCTGGTCCAGGCTGTCGTCGGCCAGCAGCGTAGCCAGCGCGGTGACCAGACGCTGGTCCAGCACCAGTGCCTGGCCCTGCTGGTGCTGGGCAATCAGGTCTTGCAGCACCTGCACCGCCAGTTGCTGGCCGGCGTCCCAGCGGTTGAAACCGTCGCTGTCGTGCTGCATGAGGAACATCAGCTGGTCGCGGTTGTAGGGGAAGCTCAGCTTCACCGGCGCCGAGAAGCCGCGCAGCAAGGACGGCAGCGGTTGTTCGGCGATGTCGACGAAGGTGAAGGTCTGCTCGGCTTCGGTCACCGAGATCACCCGCGAAGTGCCTTGCGCGGCGGTTTCGCCAGCCAGGCGCAGGGCAATGGCCGCGCCCTTGGCGTCCAGCAGGCCCAGCTCGACCGGAATCACGAACGGCTGCTTTTCCACCTTGTCCGGGGTTTGCGGGCAGCTCTGGCGGAAGGTCAGGCTGTAGGTCTTCGCCGTCGCGTCATAGGCCTCGCTGACCGCCAGGCGCGGGGTGCCGGCCTGGCTGTACCAGCGTTTGAACTGGGCGAGGTCGATGCCGTTGGCGTCTTCCATGGCCTTGACGAAATCGTCGCAGGTCACGGCCTGGCCGTCGTGGCGCTCGAAGTACAGGTCGCTGCCCTTGCGGAAGCCTTCGGCGCCCACCAGGGTGCGGATCATGCCGACCACTTCCGAGCCCTTCTCGTACACGGTCAGGGTGTAGAAGTTGGAGATCTCGATAAAGCTTTCCGGACGCACGGCGTGGGCCATGGGGCCGGCGTCTTCGGCGAACTGGTGGGTGCGCAGGTAGGCCACGTCCTGGATGCGCTTGACCGTGCGCGAGTTCATGTCCGAGGAGAAACCGGCATCGCGGAATACCGTGAAGCCTTCCTTGAGCGACAGCTGGAACCAGTCGCGGCAGGTCACGCGGTTGCCCGACCAGTTGTGGAAGTATTCGTGGGCGACGATCGCCTCGACCCGCTGGTGCGCGGCGTCGGTGGCGGTTTCGGCGCGGGCCAGCACGGCGCTGGAGTTGAAGATGTTGAGGCCCTTGTTCTCCATGGCGCCCATGTTGAAGTCGTTGACCGCGACGATCATGAAGATGTCCAGGTCGTACTCACGGCCATAGGTCTGTTCATCCCAGCGCATGGACTTCTTCAGGCTGGTCATGGCGTGCTGGCACTTGTCGATGTTTTCCGGCTCGACGTAGATGCGCAGCGCGACCTCGCGCTGGTTCATGGTGGTGAAGCTGTCTTCGACACACCACAGGTCGCCCGCCACCAGGGCGAACAGGTAGGCCGGCTTCATGAACGGGTCTTCCCAGGTCGCCCAGTGCCGGCCGTCTTCGCCCGGCCCGCTGGCGATCGGGTTGCCGTTGGACAACAGCACCGGATAGCTGTGCTGCTCGGCCACCACGGTGGTGGTGAACCTGCTCATCACGTCCGGGCGGTCGAGGTAGTAAGTGATCTTGCGAAAGCCCTCGGCCTCGCACTGGGTGCAGAACATGCCGCTGGACTTGTACAGGCCTTCCAGGGCGGTGTTGCTTTCCGGGTGGATCTTGACGCTGGTGTCGACTGTGAAGGATTCGCTGGTCGGCTGCAGGGTCAGGTGGTTGGCGTTCAGTTGGTAGTCCGCGGCCGTCAGCTCACGGTCGCCCAGGGACACCGACAGCAGCTCCAGCTGCTGGCCGTCGAGCACCAGCGGCGGCAGGCCGCCACCACTCTCTAGAATGTGGGCCGGATTGCGGCGCATCACCAGTTGCGCATGGACCAGGCTGTGGTCCTCGAACAACTCGAAGGTCAGGTGTGTTTCGTCGATCAGGTACTCGGGCGCCTGATAGTCCTTCAGGTAAATCATCTTCGGTTGTTCGGTGCGCATGCGTCGAATCCTTCTACTGATGCACGGCGAGCTGGTAGGCCGTGTATTTACGAATATTGATCACGCCGGTATCGAAGATCAGGTATTGGCCCTTGATCCCCAGCAGCGTGCCTTCGGCAATCGGGTTCTTGTCCAGGTTGAAGCTGACGATCTTGGCCGGGTACTGCTCGACCGGGTAGCGGATCTCGATCGGCTCGACATCGCTGAACGGTTGGATCGCCTGCAGGCCGAAGCGTTCCTGCAAGGCGCGCAGGCCCTCGGCGCAGGAAGCGAACAGCTGGTCGCGCACCTGCGCCAGGTCCACCACCTCGGCGTCGCCCTTGAGCAAGGCGCGCCAGTTGGTCTTGTCGGCCACCTGGGTGCGGAACAGGTCCTCGACGAAACCGGACTGCTGGCGGGTCGCCACGCGCATGATCGGCAGCGCCTGGCTGGCGCCCTGGTCGAGCCAGCGGGTGGGCAACTGGGTAGCGCGGGTGATGCCGACCTTGATCCCCGACGAATTGGCCAGGTACACCACGTGGTCGGTCATGCAGAACTGCTCGCCCCAGGACGGCTCGCGGCAGGTGCCGGCGTCGTAGTGGCAGCGTTCCGGGCTCATGATGCAGACATCGCACTGGGCCAGCTTGGTCATGCACGGGTAGCAGTAACCCTGGCTGAAGCTGGTCTTGGTCTTGCGCCCGCAATGGGTGCAGTGGATCGCCCCCAGGAATTCCAGGCGCAGGGTGCTGCCGATCAACGGATTGACCGGTACCTCGGTGTCGCCAAGACGAAAGGCATATTGCACATCCGCCCCGTCCAGGCGCGCCGACATTTTACTGATGGAGCCACGGCCAATCTCGATCAATGGATGGCATCCGACTTGAACAGGATATTCGGCACTTCGATCGACTTCGACGCACACTCCTGCGGGCCCATGTAACCGGTGCGCTGCTCTTCGGGCAGGTTCTGCATTTCCCAGGCGATCATCGCCTGCAGGGACAGTTCGCGCTGCTCGGCGGTGAGCTTGCGGCCATCGGACCATTTGCCGATCTCTACCGCCAGTTTCAGGCTCTGGTAGATGTCCGGGGTGATGTTTTCAATCATTTCAACAAACGACGACATAAGCGGTCTCCAGCATTAGACGGCCAGTTTACGGCGGCTGTACAAGCCGCCCAACAAACCTGTGAGGCATCCGACGAGCAACCCGCCGACGTGGGCGGCGTTGGCGATTTCACCGAAACCGATCACCGAGATCAGCCCCGACATACAGATCAGCAACCACACCAGCATCATCGCCAGGACCCCGCGAGGCAGGCGATAGGCCGGGTTGGGCGACAGCAACTGATAGATCCAGCAATGCCCGAGCAGGCCGTAGAGCACGCCGGACAGGCCGCCGAAAAGGCTCGGCCCGCTGAACAGGTATTGCGCGTAGTTCGACACCAGGCTGAACAGCAACGTCAGGCCCAGCAGGTTGATACTGCCCTGGCGCTGTTCGATGCGCCGCCCCAGCTCCCAGTACCACATGCCGTTCATGGCGATGTGCAGGAAGCCGAAGTGAATCAGCATCGGCGTGACCAGGCGCCACCACTGCCCCGCCGCCAGGCTGTCGGCCAGGGGCGTGAACTGGATGTAGTCGCCGACCACGCGGAATTCGAGGAAGGTCAGCCAGCGCAGGGTGTCGAGGTTCTCGCCGAGCAGGGTCAGCGCGGCGACGATCAGGCTCAGCAGCAGGATCAGCGCCGTGGCCGGGCTACGCCGCAGTTGCTCGACGAACCCCGGACGGCGCATGGCGGCGCCGGCCTCGGGAATGTCCAGTTGCTGCTCGGGATCGCCCGCCGGAAAACGCTCGTACAACGAACGCACGTCCTCGCTGATGGCGTCCGGCACCCAGAGCACCTGCTCTCCCGCTTCCTCGCTGACCCGGTGCGGCACCTGCATGCGCTGCAACAGTTTGACGAAGCCACTCAGGTCCACATTCAACGGCAGACGCAATACCGCAACCGCACTCATTGCTGCACCTCCGGCCGCTCGACATAGACCCAGACGAATTTATCCGGATCCAGGCGGGTTTCCTGGTCCAGGCGATAAGCCACCAGCCTGCCGTAGAGCACCGCGCTGTAGTCCAGGCAGGCCAGGTTCGAGCGAATCGGCGCCGGTTTGCCGCTGCGCCAGTAATGGCCGACGAACAGCAAGGGCTCATCGACGCCGTAGCGCAGCAGGTTGTTTTTCTCCGCCGAGGACAGCGGCGTGCGGGCCACTGGCTCGGGCAGCGCATCGGGCTGGAACACGATGTCGCCGTAGGTCTGTGGGTCGTCTTCCCAGAACTTGGTGCGGAAGAACGAACGGGTCAGGCCATCGCCGCTGGTCATGGTCAGGCCATGGGGCAGGCGCATGTCGGTACCGCGCAGCAGGCGGTCGAACACGTTATTGGCGAAGCTGCCGGGTACCGCCGAGGCCTGGAGGAAGTGCTCGTCGATACAGCCGTCGGGGTATTGCGCCCGCAGCGGCTCGATCAGGCCGGCGTCCCAGCAGGCATGCACCACGCGAAAACGCCCGGCGTCGATGAACAGCGGCATCTCGTAGAACCAGGCGAGGAAATCGTGCCAGTCCTTGGGGTACTGCTCGAATTGCGCCAGGGTCTCGTTGATCAGGCGGGCATGGCGCGGCGTGTGTTCGCGCACGAAATGCCTGCCGCCGCCCGGCGCTGCCGGGGTGACCCAGCCCAGGGCGTTGAACTCATGGTTACCCATGACGCACAGCGCCTGGCCGGCCTCGACCATGTCGTGGACGATGTGCAAGGCTTCGCGGATCCGTGGGCCGCGGTCGATGATGTCGCCGAGGAACACCGCCATGCGCGACGGATGCCGCCAGACGCCGCCCTGCTTGCGATAACCGAGCTTGTCCAGCAAGTGTTCGAGGGTCAGGGCGCAACCGTGCACATCACCGATCAGGTCGTAACTTCGCGCGGGATCGAGCATCAGTCGCCTCCACCACCCAGTCGGCTGCCCCAGCCGAGCTTGGTCCGGCAGACCTCGTAATAATTGTGGTCCAGCGGGTGGATCAGGCGCAGTTTCTGCGCCTTCTTGCTGACGGTGATGGTGTCACCGGGGGCACAGGTGAAATGGTTCTGCCCGTCGCAGGAAACCTGCGGGTAGATCTGCATATCCTTGGACACGACGATTTTCAGCTCGCTGTTGCCATCGACCACGATCGGCCTTCCCGACAAGGTATGGGGGTACATCGGCACAATCACAATAGCGTCGAGCTTGGGATGCATGATCGGCCCGCCGGCGGACAAGGCGTAGGCGGTGGAGCCGGTCGGCGTGGCGACGATCAGGCCGTCGGCCTTCTGGCTGCAGACGAACTGGCCGTCGATGTAGATCTCGAACTCGATCATCCGCGTCGACTTGCCCGGGTGCAGCACCACATCGTTGAGCGCATCGCCCTGGCCGATGGCTTCGGCGTGGCGCCGTACTTCGGCCTGCAGCAGGAAGCGGTTTTCCACCAGGTAGTGGCCGTCGAGGACTTCGGCGACCTTGACCTCCAGCTCGTCCGGACGAATGTCGGTAAGGAACCCCAGGCTGCCCCGGTTGATCCCCAGCACCGGAATGTTGTGGCGCGCCAGGGCGCGGGCCGCGCCCAGCAGGCTGCCGTCGCCGCCGACCACAATCACCATGTCGCAGACTTCGCCGAGCAGCTTGCGCGAGGAGGTCTGCAGGCCGTGGCCGGGCAGCACTTCGGCAATGGTGTCTTCGAGAATCACGTGCAGGTGGCGGGCGAGCAGAAACCTTTTCAGTCGGCGAACTGTGTCCAGCACCTGCGAACTGCCCAGGCGACCGATAATGCCGATATTGCGAAATTGCTCCATGGGGCTCCTGCAGGGTTCTGGGACGGGCAAAGCAGAGATTATGGGCGAAAGCCGGCCATAGACAAAATCCTTTCAGCCTCGACGTTAGGCGCTATGCTCGCAGAATGATCCTGTTTCCCGGCTTGCTCGACCTCCCCCGCCAGTTGCGCCACCCCGAAGTGCGCGACCTGGCCTGGGTCATCCTCGCGCCGCCGATGCTCGACGAGACGCCCTGGCCGCAGCGCCATCCCCTGGCCGGCAGCGACTGGGTGCAGGCTCCGCAGCTGCTGGCGCACTGGTTGCATCAGCTGGACCAGGACGGCCGCGCCCTGCGCCGCTGGCTGGCCCTCGGCCCGACCAAACGCCTGGGCCTGTATTACGAACGCCTGTGGCAATTTGCCGTACAGCACGCGCCCGGCGTCGAACTGCTGGCGGCCAACCTGCCGATCCGCCGCGCCGGCCACACCCTGGGCGAGCTGGACATGCTGCTGCGCGATCGCGACGGCATTCACCATCTGGAACTGGCGATCAAGCTCTACCTCGGCCCGCAACATGGCAACGGCGCGAACACCGCGTTGTGGCTGGGGCCCGGCTGCCACGATCGCCTGGACCGCAAGCTGGCGCACCTGAACGAACACCAGTTGCCGATCTCCGCCCGGGCCGACAGCCTGGAGGTGCTGGCGGCCATGGATATCCAGGACTTCAGCGCCCACCTGTGGCTCGGCGGCTACCTGCTCTACCCCTGGCCCGGCACCACCCAACCACCCCGCGGCGCCCACCCGCAGCACCTGCGCGGGCGTTGGCTGCACCAGCGCGACTGGCCGGCCTTTATCGCGCAAAGCCCGCCCGGACGCTGGCAACCCTTGCCGCGCCAGGCCTGGCTGGCGCCGGCGTCCTACCCGGCGGAGCAGACCTGGCGCGACCCACAACTGCACGCCTGGCTGGAGGAGCTGGACCCGCACGCCCCGGCGCAGTTGCTGGTGCGCCTGACGGAAAACCGCGCCGGCGACTGGGAAGAAGCCGAGCGCCTGTTCCTGGTAGCGGACCTCTGGCCGAATGTGCCGGGGACGGGTTGAGCCGCCCTCAGAACATCAGCGCCCTCACATCACCGACAGGCGCAGGGCCAATGCCGCCAGGGTCACCAGCAGCACCGGCAGGGTCAGCACGATGCCGACCTTGAAATAGCGGCCCCAGCCGATATGGATGTCCTTGCGATCCAGCACATGCAGCCAGAGCAAGGTGGCCAGGCTGCCGATCGGGGTGATCTTCGGCCCCAGGTCGCTGCCGATCACGTTGGCGTAGATCATCGCGTCCTTGACCACGCCGCTGGCCTGGCTGGCGTCGATGGACAGCGCGCCGATCAGCACCGTTGGCAGGTTGTTCATGATCGATGACAGGACGGCGGTCAGCAGCCCGGTACCCATGGCCGCGCCCCAGATGCCGTAGTCGGCGAAGCGGTCGAGCCAGCCGGCCAGGTGGGTGGTCAGCCCGGCATTGCGCAGGCCATACACCACCAGGTACATACCGAGGGAGAAAATCACGATCTGCCACGGCGCTTCCTTGAGCACCTTGCGGGTGGAGATCTTGTGGCCCTTGGCCGCAATGCCCAGCAGCAGGGCCGCGCACGCCGCCGAAATCGCACTGATAGGAATGCCCAATGGCTCCAGGGCAAAACACCCCAGCAGCAGGATGATCAGCACCCACCAGCCGGCGACGAAGGTGGCCTTGTCGTGGATCGCGCTGGCGGGCTGCTCCAGTTCCTCGGGGTCGTAGGCTTGCGGAATGTCGCGACGGAAGAACCACAGCAGCACCGCCAGGGTCGCGGCCACGCTGACCAGGTTCACCGGCAGCATCACCGCGGCGTACTGGTTGAAGCCGATATTGAAGAAGTCCGCGGAAACGATGTTCACCAGGTTCGACACCACCAGCGGCAGGCTCGCGGTATCGGCGATAAACCCGGCACCCATGACGAACGCCAGGGTCGCGGCCCGAGAGAAGCGCAACGCCAGCAGCATGGAGATCACGATCGGCGTGAGAATCAGCGCTGCCCCGTCGTTGGCGAACAGCGCCGACACCAGCGCCCCCAGCAACACCATGAAGGCAAACAGCTTGCGCCCGCTGCCCTGCCCCCAGCGCGCCACATGCAAGGCGGCCCAGGCGAAAAACCCGGCCTCGTCCAGCAGCAGGCTGATGATGATCAAGGCCACGAAGGTGCCGGTGGCGTTCCAGATGATCTGCCAGACCACCGGAATGTCCGCCAGTTGCACCACCCCGCACAGCAACGCCAGCACCGCGCCGAACACCGCGCTCCAGCCCACGCCGAGCCCCTTGGGTTGCCAGATCACTAGGGTAATGGTCAGCAGGAAAATCAATGAAGCAGTCAGCATGCCGGGCAGCCTTGAGCAGGAAAAATGAGGTGGTGGGGATTCAGCAGCAGCGCACGGGGCGATCGGCCATGGTCTGCAGGCGTTGCAGGTCAGCCTGCAGCCAGGGGCTGTTGGCCTCCAGCGTGTCCTGCAGCAGTGTGGTCACCCAGGGTGACAATTGCGGGTGCAGCCGGTAGTAGATCCACTGCCCCTGGCGGCGGTCGGCCAGCAGGCCGCAGCTGCGCAACAGCGCCAGGTGCCGGGAAATCTTCGGCTGGCTCTGACCCAGGGCAGCGGTCAGCTCACAGACACACAACTCGCCTTCGCGGGTCACGAGCAAGGCGATGCGGCTGCGGGTTTCGTCGGCAAGCGCCTTGAACAGTTCGGCGGGGTTGAGAGTGTCGGACACTGGGGCCACTCCAGGCATTTGGAGCGGCGAATATATGAATATTCAGATATGCGGTAAAGCGCTTTTCTCGCGACGAGAGGAATATCCCATCACCCGCGGGAGCCGGCTGGCCGACTCCCGCGGTGCCAGGATCAGAGCTTTTTGTGTTGCTCGACCCACTGGGCGTAGGCGTTGATGAATTTCTCCAGGAACGGCTTGAGCGACTCGGACAGCTTGCCCGCCTCGTCGAAGGCCGAACCGGCGCCGCTCAGGTAGGCTTCCGGCTGCTGCATGCACGGCACATTGAGGAACACCAGGGACTGGCGCAGGTGGTGGTTGGCGCCAAAACCGCCGATGGCGCCCGGGGATGCGCTGATCACCGCCCCCGGCTTGCCGCTCCAGGCGCTCTTGCCGTAGGGTCGCGACCCCACGTCGATGGCGTTTTTCATCGGTGCGGGAACCGAGCGGTTGTATTCCGGAGTGACGAACAGCACGGCGTCGGCGGCGCTCACCTGCTCGCGGAACGCCTTGTAGGCGGCCGGCGGGTCTACATCGATGTCTTCGTTGTAGAGCGGCAGGTCGCCGATCTCGACAATCTTCAACCGCAGGTTGGCCGGCGCCAGTTCCGCCAGGGCCAGCGCCACTTTCCGGTTGATCGAGGCCTTTCTCAGGCTGCCGACCAGCACTGCAATCGTGTAGA